>CAZBDM010000440.1:4229-4569 GCA_964490675.1 uncultured Oligoflexales bacterium | reverse complement strand
CCCATTTCCATCATGTCTTGCTTATGATGCATGGCGACAATGACACTTCCTGCTCCTAAGAAGAGAAGAGCTTTGAAGCAGGCATGGGTTAACAGATGGAAAACTCCAGCATCAAAGGCACCAACACCGCAAGCCATGACCATGTAGCCAAGTTGGCTAACCGTAGAATAAGCGAGTACTTTTTTTATGTCGCGCTGGACAACGGCAATTGTTGCAGCAAACAAAGCGGTCGCACCACCAACAGCAGCAACGATCATTTGTGTGTCAGGAGCTAAAAAGTACATGAAGTTTAGGCGTGTCATCATGTAGATACCCGCTGTGACCATGGTTGCTGCGTGGA
>CAZBDM010000440.1:0-4219 GCA_964490675.1 uncultured Oligoflexales bacterium | reverse complement strand
GCGGAAACCGGAGTTGGGCCAGCCATCGCATCAGGGAGCCAAACGTATAGAGGAATTTGTGCCGATTTACCGCAAGCACCAATGAAAAGGCTTAACGTGATCCAGCCGATGATTGAAATCGCTCCCGCATCAAGCACCGAAGCGCCGGTAATCATTTCTCTTAACTCAGAAAAAGAAAGGGTACCGAATTGCTGGTAAGTTAAAAAGATTCCTATAAGGAAGCCGATGTCACCAATTCTATTAACAAGAAAGGCTTTCATGCCAGCACTTGCATTCTCGTCACTTGAATACCAGTAACCAATAAGAAGGTAGCTACAAAGACCAACGCCTTCCCAACCGACGAACATGATAAGAAGGTTGTTTCCAAGAACAAGAAGAAGCATCATGAAAACGAATAGGTTTAAGTAAGAGAAAAACCTATAGGTTGTCTTCTCTTCGTGCATGTAGCCACCAGCGTAGATATGAATTAAGCTACCGATACCTGTGACTACGAGAAGCATAATTGCTGACAGCCGATCTACGACTAGCTCAAAAGGAATTTTAAGGTTTCCCGCCGCTATCCACTCAAATCCATAATGAATCTGGGTGTTACCACCTGTGCCTAAGAATTGGAAAAAGATAATGAGCGACGAAATAAAGGAGGCTCCGACGGCAGCTATGGCAACAATATGCGAGAGATTTTTATTCTGCCTAGGTAAAATAAAGCCGTTTAAGATTGCGCCCAGTAAGGGGAAGAGAACTACTAACCAAACCATTTTAGAAACCTTATTTTATCCTCTTAATATTCTTAAGAAGTCTGTTTGTATGGTGCCGTATTTTCTAAACAGAGCGATAACCATGGCAAGACCGACAGCAGCCTCGCAAGCGGCGACCGTGATGATAAAGAAGACCATCACTTGGCCATCTAGATTTCCTACAGCTTTTGAGGCTGAGACAAAGACAAGGTTTACAGCGTTCAACATGAGTTCGATACTCATCAGTACAAATAGGATGTTTCTTCTAAAGAGAACACCGATCACGCCGCACAAAAACACAAAAATTGCTAAAGCGAGATAATGCTCAGTTGGAACTGCCATGAGACGCTCCTGATAGTGGTTGATCTTTTGTTTTCTTTCTGGCGATTACAACACTTGCAACGATAGCCAGAAGAATAAGTATGGAAGCCAGCTCGAAAGGCCAGACGTAATCGGTGAATAGCTTCATACCAACGTCATATGTATTTCCTTCGGGAGAGGCAGCCTGCTTTGTTGAAACTCCGGTTGGTTCTGACAGAAAGATCGACAGAGTAATACCGAAAAACCCTATGACTGTAAGAACCAGAACAAAAAGCTCTGGTGCTGGTATTCTTGATTTAACGAGAGCCTTCGGGTCGACGTTGAGAAGCATGATGACGAACAGAAAAAGAACAACAATCGCACCAGCGTAGACGATGACTTGAATAGCAGCGATGAAATCTGCTGATTGCAGTGCGAAAACACCAGCAAGTAAAAACAGATTAAGAACCAAGAAAACAGCTGCTGTTACGGCGTTCCTCGACGCGACAACCATAATTGAGCAGAGACCTATCAATCCGGCTAGTCCATAGAAGACAAGTAATTCACCCATTTATTTAAATCCTAACGCTGCTAAAACACCAGCTGTCACAAGAATATTTGCAAGACCGACAGGAAGCATAAACTTCCAACCTAGATTCATTAACTGGTCATAACGAAATCGAGGAACCGTCCATCTAACCCAAACATAAAGCCACATGAAAAACGCCGCTTTCGTCAAAAGAACAACGACCCCAATGAGGCTTGCAATATTTTTACTACCAACAATTTCCATAAGTTTTTCGTACGGCAGCAGAGGAATCTGCCAACCCCCAAAAAACAAAATGCTTATGAGACATGAAAGAGTGAACATTACGACATATTCGCTTAAGAAAAAAAGTGCGAACTTCGCCGAGTTATATTCAGTGTGAAAGCCAGCGACAAGCTCACTTTCGCCCTCAGCAAGATCGAATGGCGCGCGGTTGGTTTCCGCAAACATGCTTATTAAGAATAGGATAAAGGAAATCGGAGCGACAAAGATTCCCCACACTAACCCCTGTTGTTGAACGATTGTGTTGAGGTCGAGAGTGCCGTAAATAAGGACGATTGGAATAAGCGAAAGGCCAAGGGGAATTTCGTAGCTAATCATCTGGGCGGAAGCTCTCAGAGAGCCCATAAGGGAATATTTATTTGCACAAGCCCAACCGGCAAGGGTTACACCGTAAACCCCCAAACTTGAAATTGCGAGAATGTAAAGAAAACCAACGTCGAGATTTACGATACTTAAAGGAATGGTGTAGCCGAACACTTCTAAGTCGTTACCGAATGGGATGGCTGCAGCGATCAAAAGCGCCGGAAAGAGTCCGAATAAAGGGGCAATGTGATAGAAGGCTTTGTAAGCTTTAGCGGGAACGACCTCTTCTTTGAAGATCAATTTTATTGTATCGGCAAGTGATTGAAGAAGACCCCAAAGCCGAAATTTAAAAAGTCCCACCCGGTTGGGACCTCTTCTCCTTTGCATAAGAGCCGGCGCTCTTCTTTCTACCCAAACCATAATGGGTGGGATTTGCAGACAAAGACCGACAACAAATGCAATTTTTATGAAAGTGGAAACAAGATCGACGGTAAGCTGATTCCATTCAAAAAAGTTTGCCATTAACTCCATTCAAGAGCTCCGCGCTTCAACACATAAATATAACCAGTGATTAAAATCACCATAAATACTGAGACTTCGACGACACCAAACCAGCCTAGACTTTTGAAGGTCCTAGCCCACATGTACAGGAAGACTGTTTCGATATCGAAAAGGATAAAAAGGATCGCCGTCATGTAGTATCTGACACTCATGCGGTCTTTACTGGTACTTACCTGTGGGACACCGCATTCAAAAACCTCGAGCTTAACATCTGTCGGTTTTTTGGGGCCAAGGAAATGAGAAAGAGCCGAAAGAATCGTCCCTAAAATAATGCCAAAGACGAGGATGATTAAAACTGGTAGATATGGGTTCATAAATCGAAGTTCCCTTGTCTAGATGGGCGTGGAGTATACCGTTACCTAAGAGGATACACAAATGCAATCATCAAACAAAAATCGAGTTCTAGTTGTGGGAGCCGGTAACTTTGGTACCTGTCTCGCACAACACTTGGCTTCCATTGAACACGAAGTGTTCATTTGGGCTCGTGATAAAAAAGTCACTGACAGCATAAATGAGCAGCATAGAAATCCCAAATATCTTTCTACGATTACCTTATCTGACAGGATTTCAGCAACCCATATTCTCGAAGAAGGCCTGGTTAAAAGCTGTGCAGTGATCTTGTTAGTGATTCCTACTCAGTCGCTGAGAGAGGTTTTGGAGAAGTTGAAAGGTAAGGTAAGTGAGGACCAGCTGCTTATTTCCGCAGCTAAAGGGATTGAGATGGCAAGTCTTAAACTTCCTCATGATATTATCTCTGATGTTCTTGGAGAAAAAATTGCAGAAAAAGCTGTTGCTCTTTCGGGACCGAGCTTCGCTGTTGAGATTGCCGTTCAGCAACCGACCGGAGTCTCTGCGGCAAGTAAATTTGCAGACAGAGCAAAGTGGGCGCAAGACATCTTCCACGCTCCTTATTTCCGTGTTTACACCTCAGATGATCCACGCGGCTTAGAGGTCGCAGGTGCTCTTAAAAACGTCATTGCCATAGCATCCGGAGCTTGCGCTGGGCTCGGCTTCCAGGCAAATGCTCGGGCGACCGTCATCACCAGAGGGCTCAATGAGATTTCCAGATTTGGCAAGGCGCTTGGTGCTGATCCTCTTACTTTTACCGGTTTAGGAGGGGTTGGTGATCTTTTTCTAACCTGTACGTCGGAGAAGTCCCGTAACTATACCGTAGGATACAGAGTGGGTATGGGAGAACCATTCGAAGAGGTTGTCAAAAACCTCGGCTCAGTCGCTGAGGGGGTTCACACAACAAAATCAGCTTACGAACTTTCGAAAAAATTGGCCATCGATGCCCCGATTACAGAACAAGTCTATAAGGTCATTTACGAAGCTAAACCCGTTAAGCAAGCGGTTTACGATCTCATGCATCGAGACGCCAAGAGAGAGCTAGCATGACAGTTCGAGAAGAGAGAGTTGCAGCGGTTCTCGCTATCGGAACAGAGCTCACCGACGGTCAGATTGTCAATAGCAATGCTGCTTGGATAGCAGA
>CAZBDM010000439.1:0-4592 GCA_964490675.1 uncultured Oligoflexales bacterium | reverse complement strand
CTTTAACGTTAGGTCTTTCTGAGTGAGTCAGAGTTTTTGAAGGCAGATCGATTGATAGAATGATCGTGTTACTTGATGGTGCGTCTTCAGGAAGATCGACAGAGCCATTCATCAGACCTAAAAGCTGCGAGGTAATATCGAATTCAAGTAGGTCGTAAGACTGACTTTTATGACTAGCAGACGATCCTTGTTCTCTATTAAAGAAGTGCTTAATTTCACTGCTTTCGAATATTTGTGAAGAGCTTTTAAATGCGAAGTACAGCCTATGATTATGACCATTTTTTGATGAGCTAACATTGACAACTAGATTGCCAAAATCCATTTTGCTGATCATAAAATTAAATATGAATTTGATGATCTGCTTTATCCGCGCGAGGTCTCCACAAACAATCGACGGTACGTTCGGATCGACGATATTAGCTAGGAGAATCTTTTTACTTTCTGCTACTTTTGAAAATTTATTGATAGTATTGTCAACAAGTCTTCTGATGTCTATTTCAATAGATTGCAGAGTGAACATTCCAGAATTCAAGAAATTTAAATCAACAACATTTGAAAGAATCCTCTCTAAGCGATGTCCGCAATGGGAAATCGATTCAATAAGCGCTTTTGACTGTGGATCCTCTTCTTCAGACTTGAGGAGAAGTTCCGCACTGTTTACAATACTACTCAAAGGCGTTCTAATCTGATGACTAAGGTGGTCCAGCGTATCATTCATTGTCTCTAAACTTGATTGCTTAGAGAGATGGGTCTTTCTAACTTTGCCCGCAAGCAATTTTGCAATTGTTAAATGTATGGAGTTTTCATTGAGATCGCATAATAGGATGAAGTCTTCAAATCCTTTGATCATACCCTCTATAGCGATAGAACTTTGATTTTCATCGACAACAAGCACGCAGCTACAATCACGATCAAGTGATTTGAATTGTTCAACAATTTTCAAATCTCTTTCAAGATCTTTAGAGTGTTGCATAAATACAATATCAAAACAAAGGTCGGGGTATGTTTTGAGTGTTTCTTCGAAGCTATGGCTATGAAAATAAGATTCCGAAGCCACTCTATGGCTGTTGAGTTTTTTTATCAGTTCTGCGATCCCATCTGTGTCAGAAATCTGAATTAAGACCGAATTGAAGCTTGGTAGTAAATTTATTCGGCTCGCTAATATGTCATGTAGCTTATCAGGCATTGAGAGTATTCTTTGTGAGTTTAAGTTTTAAAAATGTCTACTGTATTGATCGGTAGATGATTGAGGTCGGTTAAAATGTTTAAGCTATAATGTCTTAAATGTTTGATTGTGAGGTTTTTATGAAAAGACCAGGGGAGGATGAGAATTGAAAGATCTTGAACAAATCCTAAAGACAATTCATTTGAAACCCTATCCAATGTATAAAAAATTAAAGAGAACTTTTAAGTTTTCAAATTTCGATCTTAATTTTCTACATATTCAGGGCGATCCATTTGCAGATGGATCAAGGCTTGAACTTAAAATAAAAAGAGATCTATTCCCAATAACTGATAGTGATTTAGAGTATAAAAGAAGGATCGGATTTGAAGATGCGATTTTAAGAGGTTTCGCAAATACTCTCAAAAAGACCTCTAAATCAAGAGGCTCAGGTAAAAGTGGAGAATGGCGTTTCTGTTATCTAGGACAAAAAATACTCCCAAGGGTTGCTTGTGAAATCACTAAAAGTGATATTTTTATAAGATTTTCGGCTGGTCTTCCTGCTGACGGAAGAAAAATTTTAGCTCATGAAGCATCTGAAATGATATTTGACGATCTTGTAAAAGCTGTTGAGCAAGGCATCTTCACCTACGACTTTTCTGAATGGAAACACCAGGCTGATCTTTTCGAAGATCAATGTTTTGTCCGGCAAGTCATCAAAGAAAATGACTGGCTTGGGTTTATTGCTAATGGCAGCCGTCTGGCTCGTCAATCGGGAGTTGATGATCGACCCTTATCAGAGGGAAATATCGCTTGGTCCTCTCCTGAGCCTATGGAAGTTGAGATTAACTTACCACACTGCGGCAAAGTAACGGGGAGTGCTCTAAGGAAAGGAATAACCCTCATTTGTGGAGGTGGCTTTCATGGCAAATCGACTCTCCTAAAAGCTCTGACTCAAGGTATCTATCATCATATTGCTGATGATGGCCGAGAGTTTTGTCTAATGACTGATGATGCAGTAAGTATAAAAGCTGAAGAAGGTCGTTCGATCAATCATGTCGATATTTCATCATTTATTGACCGACTACCGAGTAAAAAGAATACTCATTCATTTTCTACTTCAAACGCTAGTGGATCTACAAGCCAAGCAGCAAATATTTGCGAAGCGATTGCAATGGGGGCCAGCTGTCTTCTTTTTGATGAGGATACGTCGGCAACAAATTTTCTAATCCGTGATCGAAGGATGCAAGAGTTTATCGAAAGAGATTTTGAACCGATCACCCCGTTTGTTGACCGGGTTGAAGAGATCTATGAGAAAACCGGAGTCTCATGCATTTTTGTCATGGGTGGGCTTGGTGACTATCTTGAAAAAGCCGATCAAGTCATTGTCATGAGAGAATATAAACCCCTCTTAGAAACAAAACGTGCGCAAGAAGTCGCTGGCTTATTTCCGACAAAAAGAAAATCAGAAGCGGGCGAATTGGTCCTTTCAGAAAACATCCGAACTCCTTCCAGTCAGTCCCTTAGGCTTAGAAAAGGGAGGAAGGAGTATTTTACCAAAGCCGTTAGTCAAAGAGATATTATTTTGGGGGAGGAAACTGTAGATGTCGGTAGTCTTGATCAAATTATTTCTATAGATCAGCTCAAGACGATCGCTGATTGGATCGCATTTATAAAGAAAAATAAGCAGGACAAATCGATTAGAGAAACTGTTAATGATCTTGAGGAAAAACTATCGACCTCATTGCTTTCAAATCTTGTCGATGAATGTCGCTACGACCGGGTTTGGGTAAGACCATTTGAGCTAATTGCAGTCCTCAACCGGGTACGTCATCTGACTTTTAAGTAGATTACGATCTAGCAATAAATGTCTTTTATAAGGATCTTGGCATCTAAATGCTTGGTAGGAGCTAAAATCGACAGAACAATGCACTGCCAGTGGCCGGTACGAAATTTAAACCTGGATTGCGATCTTTACCGACACCGTCATACGATGATTTAAAAAATAACTGGCTTGGGTAGTCACTTCGACTTCTCTCCCTAGAGAAGCAGAATCTACTGTCAAGGAGCGACCCAGCATGGGGCTGAATCGCTCTTGTCGTCTCATTACAATGACAACTTCATCATAGCGTAGAAAGCTTTGGAGCTACAGTAGAAGCGGGAACAGCAGTAAGAACAGGTCTGATTTTTACATAAGGATGACTGCGATGCATGCCCATAGCGATTCGTCTTAGGATCGCTGGCGGAGAGTAAAACATCACTCGATAATCGTCTTCTGTGAGAGAAATCGGTTCGAAGGACTTAGCCTTTCGGAACACTGATTGTATGCTGCCGATAAACATATCGTCCGCAACATTAGCTAACCTATCTTGTGGTATCTGATCGACGCACTTACGATTACCAAAATCGCCAGGGTTTTCTTTGCCCTCACCTCTCAGGCATCTTGCGATTTTTAAGACTTTAACTTTGTCGACAGTCTCAACTAAACTACGCAGTAAACTGTATAATAGTGTTTCTTCGGGTTTATCGGCGGAAGTCTCTTGCTCGGCCAGCAGAAAATCGTACTTTTTTTTCAAAGCACTAAAATCATCGTCACGCTTTCCGTCAGGTCTAGGTTGATCGCCATCTGACCATTGTTTTACTAAAAGAACTGCCATTTCGTGTTCAAACATACTTTTGGAAATTGGCGTTGCGAAGCCCATGTAATCTTGTCTGCTCATTCCTAATCGTCTTTGCATCTCGTTAGTAAAACCGATCGTGGCTGTTACAGTGTTAATAGTGCCGACCTGATGCCATGGCAGGTACTGTTGTAAAAAATCAGCCATTAAATCAGCCGTTGTCTCCGGCCTCCAAGCAAGGTGCTTTCCTGGTGAAGTGATATTTTTAGGGTCGGGAACACCTGCTCTTTGCCAAATTGTTTTTATGGAGCCTTCCTCAAGGTTAGGAATGTTTCCTAATTTGTTTTGTTGCCACTGTCTGTTGAGTTTCTCCCATAAATCATGTCCAACTCTCTCGCCCCATACATCTGCAAAGCCTTTTCGGGTGTTTTCAACATTGATTGCGATATTTAGGGCGACGGTCTGAAACTCAGAACAATATGTTTTCCAATGGCCGATTTCTGGGTCTCTTAGGAGGTCGAGGACAGGTCGCTTGACTGATCCAGAGACTTCTGGATTGTATTTCGGGTCGTGCCAATACTCGTCATCAGAAACCCAGCTAGGGTCGATCCAGGCGCGGTAATACTCGAGAGTGCGTTTAAGATTAATTGTGTTAAGCTGATCGAAAGTATAGTCATCAGAGAAATTAGGTCCGCCGTGTAAGTCACTTAGGGTCTTGAGAACGATGTTTGCGTTGGTGTTGAAGTCTTGAGGTTTGACGCCCTGTAAACTAACTGTGTAGACATTTGCAAATTGCGAACCTCCTAAACTCC
>CAZBDM010000438.1:0-4600 GCA_964490675.1 uncultured Oligoflexales bacterium | reverse complement strand
CAGAGACATCTATACTCTTGTCGGATGGATTGAATAATGCAAATGCTCCAGAAGAAAAAGACATTGAAATCAGCTCACTGTGTTGAGAAAAACTCACATGATTGTTGCTCTTCAGCTTTTCTTTTCGCCAAGCAATGATCTTTTTGGTCAGATGAAAGGTGGATGTTGTATCAGCTGTTTGATCTTTAACGTTAAGTCTACGATGGTTTTTGTCTATCGGCAGCCAAGGCTGCCCACCGCTAAATCCACCTTCACGCGTCCAAGCGATTGGCGTACGGCATCCGTCTCGACCTTTATATTCAGGATAAAACTCGATACCATAAGGGTCTTGCATCAACGCAAAAGGAACATCCGACTCATTAAATCCTAGTTCTTCTCCTTGGTAAATTAGGACTTGCCCAGGTAGAGTCATCAACAGTGCGATAGCCATCTCGGCAGCACTCTTTTGATCTTTAGCATCGGCAAACCAGCGACTCACGGTTCTTGTCACATCATGATTTGAAAAAGCCCAAGAAGGTGAGCCGTCTTTAACATTCTTGTTATATTCACCAAGAATTTTCTCGACCAGTCTATTGTTAAAGGGATGCTCAAAGAACTCAAATGAATAGGCTGAGTGTAAAGGTCCCTGCGCTCCGGTGTATTGGCTAATGGTTTGAAAACCATAATCACAAACAATCTCACCCATAAGAAAAATGTCTTCGTATTGATCTGTCAAGCTCCGAAAGCGTCTCAGAAAATCAAGTGCTTCAGGTTGCGATTTATCGTAGACATGCTTCTGAAAAGTATATGGATTTGATACTTGTGCCCCAGGAGTGGATGCTGGGTTAGGGTTAACTGGGTTAGAGCGCAGCTTTTTGTCATGGGCGATAAAATTAATAACATCCAAACGAAAACCATCCACACCAAAGTCACACCAAATCTTAATCGTATCAAGAAGAGCTTGTTGGACTTCTATATTATGAATGTTGAGATCAGGTTGTTCTTTTAAAAAGTTATGCAGATAGTATTGACCACGCCGACTATCCCACTGCCAAGCACTCCCGCCAAAGATCGATAACCAATTATTAGGTGGTGTACCATCAGGCTGAGCATCAGCCCAAACGTACCAATCAGCTTTATCATTATCTCTTGAGCTACGGCTTTCTTTGAACCACTCATGTTGATCAGAACTATGGCTTAACACCAAATCGATAATGACCTTGATATCTAATTGGTGTGCCTTCTCAATGAGCTTTTTAAAATCGTCGTTGGTCCCAAAAATGGGATCCACTTTTAGATAATCTGATACATCGTAGCCGAAGTCTTTCATTGGTGACTGGAAAAAAGGCGAAATCCAAACACCCTCAACACCGAGATCTTTTAAATAGTCCAGGCGCGTCGTGACCCCAACCAGGTCGCCGATACCGTCATCGTTACTGTCCTGAAAAGAGCGTGGATAGATTTGATAGATAACCGCGTTTTTCCACCAGTTCTGCATGGCATGTCCTATTTGAGGTATTTAGCAACATCCTCCAAATCGACAGCTTTGGTGTTATGCGTATAAGCTCCACCCAGAACTTGCAAGGTTTTCATGTAAGGAAGACGCGCTCTTGATTTGGGCATAGCTCGCAAAAGCTCTGGTAGAGTCTGATCAGGAAAAGCTAGACTTTCCGGTTTTGTTTTTAAGGTGGCTAGATAAAAGCTCGCCTCTTCACCGCTCTCAAGATTTAAAACTTCATGATAGTCTTGATTAATTTCAAAAACCTGACCGTCGATATTGGTTTCAAACTGCAAATTAAATTGCTCTAAAATCTGTTCATTAATGGGCTGACGGGGCTTCACCGTAAAATGATAGCCTGGCAGCTGGACGTCTTTACTAAAAAAGTAAAAGAGTCCCCGCTCGTCTTGGATACCGACTAAAACAATGGCGTTTAGATGTGGGCAATAAATGTGTAAGCTCAAAACTCCCCCTTCAATTAACAAGTTTCTTAATGACTTGTTTGGCCATGAGTTGCAGCGTTTCCATTGTTCCTACAGAATCAATCGCAACAGCTTCCTGTTCTGGGGACTTTTGACTATTGAGCTCTTTTTGAAGGACTTCAAGAGGCACAACGTCAGCGAGATCTCGTTTGTTATACTGCATGACGCGCGGCAATTCGGAAAAGTTATAACCTTCCTCCGAGAGGATCTTTCGCATCATTAAAAAACTATCGACATTATCAGACATACGGTCAATGGCACTATCCGCAACGTAAACAAAACCATCGACTCCCTTTAAGATAACCGAGTTGACCGTTTCATAAAGGCGACTTTTAGGTAGTGCGAAAAGATGAAGCTTTAAATGAAAGTCTTTAACGTGACCGAGACTTACAGGCAGAAAGTCAAAAAATTTAAGTGCTGTTTTATCCTCGTTAAACTCAAGAAGACCTGATTTGACTTCTTCCGAAGTATTTTTAAGGATAGACTTTAAATTAGCTGTTTTACCTGATCCTTCAGGACCGAAGTAAATCACCTTACAATTAATTTCTTTTGTATCAAAATTCGTAAATGCCATAATTAAATCTTATCAGAATCAATAGTACTAAGACAATGCTGGATCGGTAATCTCAACTTGCCTTGCTCGCGCCCCAAAGGCTTGCTCGATCGCTTTCGTTGCAGGATGAGCAAGAGTCTCTTCAGTCAGTTTTTTCCTGGCCAGCTCGACCTCTCTTTTTTTTTCCTGCAAAATCGTCTCTGGAAGACTTTGATCAGGTACGGGTGCTGTGTCTTCTAACCGAGACGGCAGGTTTGGTCGTTCGACCGGAGGCTTTTCAAGGTCTATAGGATCGGTCGGAGCTTGTTGTTCGGACTCTATATCAATCGATAGTTTTTTAAGATCGGCAGCAGCAATTTTACCCTTGTCGACAGCGCGAAATTGGCCGCTAAAACCGAAAAGTTCTTTAAAGATCTGAGTCATCTGCTGCTGCTGGCTTTGATCGAGCAGACTGGCGCCAATCATACTTGCACTATCTGCCACGACAGTGATCTTCTCTTGCGAATACTCAAGCGGGTGAACCTCTTCAAGCTTACGAGCCTGCAATGGTTTTTGACGCTTCCATTCATCGACAAGCTGCCTCCATGTCTCAGGAAACTGTTTGGAACCCAGCCCCGACTGAGTGGCAGTCGCCATGCTCTCTTCTGCCTTAGGCTTATCCAACTTATCCTTTTTGACGGGTGCAGCATTGAGTTCAGCCGTTAAGGACCGTAAACTTTTGGGTTTTGATCTTGCCTGCGGCGCCTCGCTTACGCCACTTTCAGCATGGCTCGAAGACTGTTGGCCCTCAACCAGTGAGGAAAGTTGTTGCTCACCATTTAAGATTTCATCAATCGTTGGTATGCCAGGGTCAAAGCACCATTCAAGGATGTAGTTTTCGAAAATAAAGCGGTCAAGCTCAGAACCATCAAGCTCTGACCGACAAGACACCAAAAAGCGGAAAATGCGATTAAGATCAAAGGGAGCAACATCGTCAAGTATGTTCGCTAAAGACTCGGCATCTCCTTGCGACAATCCGTCCGAAGACTCTTGTAAGGCTTCAAGACCAAGTTTGTGAGCGATAAGCGCATGCCTGACAACAGCGGCAAGCTGTTCTGTGACTTTTT
Organism: uncultured Oligoflexales bacterium; assembly: GCA_964490675.1. Lineage (GTDB taxonomy): Bacteria > Bdellovibrionota_B > Oligoflexia > Oligoflexales > JAWKNZ01 > CAZBDM01. Next base: position 982 of record CAZBDM010000438.1, on the reverse strand, counting down.
TAAATTCACTGCCAGCTTGATCTAGCTGTTCGATCTTTGCAATGGCAGCGCGAGCATCCTTAGAAAGAAGCAGATTGAGAAGATCAAGATAGATATCGATAGACACATCGGTGGCTAGGACTTGCAGAGCATTTTTAGAAACCTCTCCTCCACCGATCGCTATGACTTGATCGAGAAATGTAAGGGCATCACGCATAGAACCGTGGCCTTCTTTTGCCACCAGCGGTAGGACTGCTGCATCAAACGGAATCGACTCTTGTAGAAGAATCTCAGTCATACGGCTGACCATGTCGTGTGTGGTAAGCTTTTTAAGATAAAAAGTCTGGCAGCGGCCAATCACTGTTTGTGGAACCTTATGGAGCTCCGTCGTTGCGAAAATAAAGACAACGTGTTCGGGAGGCTCCTCGAGAGTCTTGAGAAGTGCATTAAAAGCACTTGTGGACAGCATGTGGACTTCGTCAATAAGATAGACCTTATAGCGAGAGCGTTGCGGTACATACTGGATCGTTTCCTGAAGAGCACGCACCTCATCGACACCGTTATGGGAAGCGCCATCGATTTCAAGAACATCCTCATGCACACCTGCAGTAATCGCTTTACAGCTTGCACAAACCCCACAAGGTTCAGCCGTCGGCCCTTCATCACAATTCAATGCTTTAGCAAAAAGACGGGCAGTTGATGTTTTGCCAATACCGCGTACGCCTGAGAAGATCACCGCATGAGGAATGCGGCCAATTTTAACGGCCCCAGCAAGCGCCTTTGTGACAGAATCTTGCCCCAGAAGCTCGTTAAATTTATTAGGCCGGTATTTGCGGGCTAACGGTTGGTAGGTCAACGCCTTTTCCCTCTAGATTGGAGCTCATAGTGATAGCTAGATGACCAAGACACCTATCTGAACCACTACCGTTGCTACCTTCCGGTCCTGGCGGGGTTCATGGCTAGACACCATCGAGGATCTAGCTATCACTCTAAGCTCTCAGCG
>CAZBDM010000437.1:3820-4604 GCA_964490675.1 uncultured Oligoflexales bacterium | reverse complement strand
TCCTGAGGTTGTTGGGGATGCTGCCATTATGGTGAGCCCGACTGACGGCAGTCAGCTGGCTGACGCAATGGCTTCGATCTTAAAAAACAGCACTCTAAGAGACAATCTCAGACAAAGAGGCTATGATCAGGTCAAGAAATTCAATTGGTACCGGGTTGCGCGCAATACGCTTGCGGTCTACTACGAGGTCTACAAAACGAGCAGTGAAACACGTAAGTTTGGACATTCATTTTTGCCTTTTGCCACTTGGCAGAAGATGAAGCAGCTCGAGGATAAACGTATCGAGCACTTATCGATAGAAGCGGGGAGCTAGCATGAAAAGAGCATTGATCAAAGACTTATTAAATATCAACGAACCTCGATCAGAAGTCACAGTTGGCGGGTGGGTGCGAAGTAAAAGAGTTTCTAAGAACTTTGCCTTTGTCGTCATAAGTGATGGTTCTTGCCAAGGTACTCTTCAGGTCATCGTTGATGCCGATAGTGAACCATTTAATGTTTTACAAGATATCAATACTGGAGCGGCTGTAAAGGTAGTAGGAGAGCTCCGGGAGTCGCCGGCCAAGGGTCAAAAGTGGGAAATGCAGGCGCAGCAGTTGACGATTTTAGGCAATGCTGATGGCGAGTCCTACCCTTTGCAGAAGAAAGGACACAGCCTCGAGTTTTTGCGTGAAATTGCTCATCTTCGACCGAGAACCAACACCTTTGGTGCTGTTTTTAGGGTGCGTAATTCACTAGCGCAAGCCGTTCATGAATTTTTCAAAGAACATGATTTCTTATGGGTCCA
>CAZBDM010000437.1:2981-3810 GCA_964490675.1 uncultured Oligoflexales bacterium | reverse complement strand
CGGCATGCAATGATCTTTGCCATTCATAAGTTTTTTAATGACAAGGGGTTTTACAACATCCACACACCCATCATCACAGCTTCGGATTGCGAAGGGGCTGGTGAAATGTTTAAAGTCACCTCTCTTGATTTAAACAACCTTCCTAAGTCTGACAAAGGTCTAGTTGACTTCAGCAAAGATTTCTTTGGTGCACAGGCACACCTTTCCGTATCAGGTCAGCTGGAGGCAGAATACTTAGCGATGGCGCTTGGTAAAGTCTATACGTTTGGGCCGACCTTCCGGGCGGAAAACTCCAACACGACAAGACACTTGTCGGAGTTTTGGATGATTGAGCCAGAGATGGCTTTTGCAGATATTAACGACGATATGGATCTAGCCGAAAGCTTCTTTCAATTTGTTCTGAAAAGTGTCTTAAAAGAGTGCCCTGAAGAGCTTGCTTTTTTTGAAAAGCTTTACAAAAACATAAAGGTCGAGGAACTAGAAAGGCTAGCCGAGACGACTTTTGCCAGAATCACTTATACAGAAGCGATTGAAGAGCTTGAAGGGTCTAAAAAGAAATTCGAGTTTCCGGTTTCTTGGGGAATAGATCTTCAATCAGAGCACGAGAAGTATCTCACCGACGAAGTTTATAAGAAGCCGGTCATAGTCCGCGACTATCCAAAAGACATTAAAGCCTTCTACATGAAGCTTAATGACGATCAAAAAACTGTTGCCGCGATGGACGTTCTCGTTCCGAAAGTCGGTGAACTGATTGGCGGGAGTCAAAGAGAAGACCGCCTCGACGTGCTGCTTGCCCGCATGGAAGAAATGAAGGTCGATCGTGAGGAGC
>CAZBDM010000437.1:0-2971 GCA_964490675.1 uncultured Oligoflexales bacterium | reverse complement strand
GTGGTATCTCGATTTACGTCGCTTTGGTACGGCTCCTCATGCTGGCTTCGGGCTTGGCTTTGAGCGGCTTATTCTCTACGTGACTGGCATGCAAAATATCAGAGACACGATTCCAAGCCCAAGGGTCCCTAATTATATCAAGTTCTAGGACTCGGTGAGTCTCATGTTTTGCCGAGGCATAACCCCAAGTTGTGCCCCGTCGTAGCCGCTAGGCATCGCTAAGCGGCCGAAATCACAGGCTCGGAAGGCCTATGGACTAAACTGTTGACCGTCTTCTGCCAAACATATATATTCCTGCATTCCAAGCTTTATAGCTGTGGTCTTTGCGATTTTGCGCAAAGCTATCGTCGTTAACGGGAGAAAATAATGAAGACGTGTAGCATAAAGGCATCCGACATCAACAAGAAATGGTACGTCGTAGATGCTGAAGGACAAACTCTCGGTCGTCTTGCTTCTGAAATTGCGCGGGTATTGCGCGGCAAGCATAAGCCAACCTTTGTCCCCCACCTAGATTGTGGCGATTCAGTCGTTGTGATAAATGCTGAAAAAGTGCAACTGAAAGGTAACAAGCTTGCCGACAAGTTTTATCACGCATACACAGGATACATCGGTGGTCTTAAGTCAATCAGGGCCGACGTCATGATGGAATCACATCCTGAACGATTAATTACTTACGCCGTTAAGGGCATGTTGCCAAAAAACAAGTTGGCTCGCCAGGTCATCAAACATCTGAAGGTTTACTCTGGCCCGAAGCATCCGCACGAATCACAGAACCCCGAGAAATTGCCACCTAGACTTGCTAACGGAGATCAGTAACCATGGCTGAAAAATATACTCACGCAGTTGGAAGAAGAAAAGAATCCGTCGCTCGTGTTTGGATGAAACCTGGAAAAGGTGAAATCATCGTCAACAACAGGCCTATCGATGAGTACTACTTAAGACCGACTTCAAAAATGATTATCCGCCATCCTTTTCAAGTCACAGAAACTGTGGAACAATATGATGTAAAAGTTAACGTTTATGGCGGTGGACTCTCCGGGCAAGCCGGTGCGATCAGACATGGAATCGCTCGGGCCCTTGCTTCTCTTGACGGAGAGCTGAGAACCAAACTCAAACGAGAAGGTCTTCTCACTCGCGACGCCCGTAAAAAGGAAAGAAAACTTCCTGGTCAACCTGGTGCTCGTAAGAAATTCCAATTCTCAAAACGTTAATCTTTTTCTGGCACTTTCAGTTGAATTGTTGAACGAAGTAGGCAGGTTGCGATGGCAGAAAAGATTGATGACTTGACGGTCACATACATGCAAGACGATGTCGAGGTCGTAAAAGAGCTCGACAAACAAATCCTCTCTCGCGGAAGTTGGACAACTATCATGTTCCTCTATCAGGAGAGAGACCGAAACACCGGAGAGTTTGGTGCCGAAAAGGTCTCCATCAGACGCTACCAAAAACGGAGCGGTGTTTTTAAGCAGCAAAGCAAATTCAATATTTCTAGTAAAAAGCAAGCCTTACAAATTATAGAAGCCCTAGAGAAATGGTTTCCAGAAGAAGGTGAAGCGGCTCCGGAAGCAGCTGCAGAGTAATAATCTACTTCTTCCACCGTTTCACCCGCTCGTTTCTAACGCTTAATCTTTGGCTGAGTCTGTCAAATAGGCCGCGAGGGCGCCTGGGATTAGCCTGTTTTTCATCGATGCGTTCTCTTCTTTTTACCAGATAAGAAAGGGCCTCTTTGTCTTTCTGACTCTCCTCTCTTTTCCACCAGCTTTCATCAAGAGTTGAAATTGTTTGTTTTCTAAAGCTATTCTGGGCCGGGCGGCTCAAGCTAAGATAAAGCGGAGTCAATACTTCCCGAGGCTCTCCCCAAGATTGACTCGCAACCATTTGATTAATACTCTCATCGATCGCTACAAAATGAATAACGTCAGCTTCAGACATAACAAAAAATGCTGATATAAATAGGGAAACTGCACAATGTCCCCATTCGGCAAAGTCCTTTTTTTGCATGCCGCCAAAGAGTAAGTAAAAAGTCTCAAAATGCTTTAGCTGATACTGAACATCGATCCAAGCCTTCGGAATTCCTTCTTTATCAACAATCCATTGGTTTAGAGAATGAAGAGAGGGCGACTGATCAGATTCATTAAAAGGCGGCTGCGAAAAAATTTGTTGTGGTGTCAAAGGTCTATTTTCGACGAAATAAGTCAACGACGGTCTTTCCCAGACGTCTCTGCGCAACCATCTAAATTCGCCACTTGAAAGATTGTCGAAGGTTTTGGGTTTTATCTCTTGCGCTGAATGGCTACAATTTCGCTGCCACATGAAAAAACCTCAGGTGTTTTGCTCGGGATGGCTGGTTCTAGCAATTGAGACTATTCCGATCTGTTAGAAAAAGTGTACCATAGAAGAAGACTTCGAGGCTCAAACCTTATAAAAAGAAGGAAATATCATGGCATTTAGTGAAAAAAAACAACCACCTAAAAACCAGAAACGAAGAGGCGCTTCTTTTCATGATTCTGCCGTGACGATTTTGACCTCTGGATGCCATTTCAACGGAAAACTTTACTGTCGAGGTTCATCGCGCATTGGTGGGCGTATAGAAGGGCAAATCGTATCAGAAGGTATGCTGGTCATCGAGGAAGAAGCAGTCATCATGGCTGAGATTAAGGCTGAAGAAGCGATCATTCAAGGGCGTGTTAAAGGCAAGCTTGAGGCGACGGGGCGCGTTGAACTAGCTGCGACCAGCCGCTTTGATGGTGATATCATTACACCGAGTTTGATTATTAACGAGGGAGCCCAGTTTAACGGCAGTGCAAAAATGGATGTTGAACCGCAGGAAATGCAAATCGATGCCTTCGATCGCTCAAAAAGTAGTGATAAAAAGTCAGCCAACGATATGTCGATGCTGCAGGTTCCAGATATTGGTGTTCCTAATTGACCGTAAAATCTTTTCAAGAGGCTTCGGGCTTCCCTAAGGGAA
>CAZBDM010000436.1:3970-4606 GCA_964490675.1 uncultured Oligoflexales bacterium | reverse complement strand
TAAAGCTGTACCCAAGAAATTGCCAAGATCAAGATGCGCTATAGTACGGCGTACAGTAAAGAAGCCTACAGGCCTCAGAAGATTGTGGTCGTCAAGAAAAAATCGCTCTCTATTTGTCAAAATCTTCATAGAATCGATTCTCAGTTAAGTCGAAAATTCTCGTTGCAACTGTTTTAACGAATGCGAAATCGTGCGAAACGAAAATCACGCTTCCTTTATAATTGAGCAATGCTTGCTCTAACATTTCTCTAGCTTTGATCTCCAAATGATTGGTTGGCTCGTCAAGTAGCAAAGTATTGGCTCCTGAAAGGATTGTTTTAGCCAAGGCCACTTTGACTCGTTCTCCTGGGCTTAGTGTTGAAATAGTTTGGAAGACTTTATCGTTTGCAATACCTAAAGAGCCTAGAACTGTTCTGACTTCATCTTCGGAAACGACTTCAGGTAACCACACTTCTTTCAGTATTGTGAAATCTTGTCTCAAATCAATATTGTCTTGGTGAAATGATGCAAATTCTGCAGTTGGGGATAGCTTGATGCTTCCTTTTTTATATTTCACCTTTCCCATCAGCAACTTTAAAATTGTGGTTTTACCTGCGCCGTTTTTTCCAACGATAGCAAGGTTTTCTCCCTGTTTGA
>CAZBDM010000436.1:492-3960 GCA_964490675.1 uncultured Oligoflexales bacterium | reverse complement strand
AGACAAGTGATCGAACACCAAATATTCTCCATACCAACCGTCGACATCCTCCAAATCGACGACGATTTTACTTTTGCACATTGTGGAAGTAGGGAGTGTTATTGTTCTATCTTTATCAATAAATGGTTTTTTTGACTTTTCATCTCCTATGATTGTTAAAATACGGGTTTCTAATGCTTTAGCTGATCTCATTATCTTATTTGGATTAGCAGAAGCAGATGCGGACCCTTCATCTCTTTTGCAAATCCCTCCATTGTTTTTGACTGAACGACTTTCCTTGAATGACTCCATGCGATTTGCATGTTCTTTTCTTTTCTGGGCGGCATGCTGAAGCTTAGCGATTTTTTTCTGTTGTCTTTCGTAGGTCTTCAGATGTTTTTCTTGCTTGCTAAGGCTGTCACTCTTATAAAAATTATAGTTACCAGCAAAAGCAGTTAACTTACCTTTTTTGAGCTCCCAAATGTCAGTCACACAGCGGTTTAATAAGTGACGATCATGACTGGCGACAATATAAGGAAGTTTAGTGGAAATGAGAAAATCCCCTAGCCATGATAGAGAGAGCCTATCAAGGTGATTACTAGGTTCATCTAGTAATAAAAAGTCAGGTCTATTGATCAGTATGCTGAGAAGTCTTATTTTGGTCTTTTCTCCACCACTTAAAGTGTCAATAGATCTAAATAAGAGGTTCTCCTCTATGCCTAGTAGAGAAGATTGTTTGAGTATCGTCGACTCAAATTGATATCCACCTGAAGTACTGAAGTCATCGAAGGTTTCCCAATCTTGTTCAGATGATGATTGATCAAGTATGCTTAATTTCTTTTTAAGCCTATGAAGACGTGGGTGAGTCGACCATAGAAAATCATTAACATTATCTTTATTTTGAAGGTTCATCGTTTGAGATAAGTATCCAATACGAATGTTTGGAGTCTTTATCAAGCCACCATCTGTTGGGGATAGTTTACCCTGTAAGAGTTTTAAAAGAGTTGACTTTCCTGCTCCATTTGGTCCAATAAGGCCAACTCGAGAACCTATCGATATAGTCAATGAAATCTGATTTAGAATGTTATCAGTCTGACTTTCATATTTAAAGCTCATGTCTTTAGCGATAATTGAGGGCATAAATACAATCTCCATTTTTTTGTTTTTGAAACAGTAAGCAGGTCTTTGATTGAGATTGAGTTGCTCATCATATTTCTCCTTTGTCATTTTTCAGATGAACGAAATAAAAAACCTCGGAGAGAAGTCCGAGGTTAAGATGCAAAAATAGTTAAATAAATATTAACCTAGCGGAGACTCCTTAAGGGTATTTTGTTAAATGTTGAAATCATTTCACTTCCGCAAGATTTAGTTTATCGGTGAACTCCCAGTACTATACGGTAAAACAACGGAAAAAATAAAGAGCTTTATTGCACAGCTAGTTGATTTTCTGGAGTCTTGTCGCTTTGGGGAAACCCAAAAATTGTCCGATATTTTTGTCTTAGGATACGCGTGACTGCATCGTCAATGCGCGTCATGGGGATCTGTTTTCGAATAACCGCTTGATACAAGTATTTGTAGGCTTTCTTTTGCTTGTTTTTCCCCCAAGCAATAATAATCATATCGGAGCCTGCTTTTACTGATTTCGTAACAATTTGCTCGAGACTGAATCGGCTTGAAAGCGCTTTCATTTTTATGTCATCAGTAATCACAATCCCCTTGTAGCCTAAATCATTTCTTAAGATTGGTATGATCTTTTCTGAAAGTGATGCTGGATAAAAACTATCGATGGAAGGCACCATAAGATGTCCGACCATAATAGCGCCAAGCTTGTCGGTTTGGTTTTTAAAGGGGAGGAATTCTCTTTTCATCATTTGTTGGTAGTTCTTAGTTTGTACGGGTAAGCGAAAATGAGAATCTACGCGGGTATCGCCAAGATTTGGAAAATGCTTTCCTGTTGCAATGATACGGTTCTTTTGCATAGCTTCGATAAAGTCTGAAGTTAAATACGTGACGTTATCAGGATTGCCAGAAAAGGAACGACTGAAGATGTAGGAGCTACGATCAGAGGTCGTATCAAGAACAGGCGCGAGGTTCATATTGACGCCAATTACCTTCAGCTCGATGCCAACGCGTTCAGCGATTGTCTTAACCAATCGTTTGGCCCTTTTTTGGGAGGTAAGTAAGATGTTCCCAAAGGTGCGAGCGGGAAACTTTAGTGGAATATAGTTAGAGATTTTTTTGAGACGATTAACTGGACCTCCTTCTTGATCGATCGAGATAAGCGGCGTAACGCGATTTGAAACAATACTAAGTCTTCTTAGTTCTTTTGACAGGTTTTTTACTTGATGATGACTCTTGAGATTATAGCCAAAGAGAATAAAGTTTCCGAAGTGGTGGTCTTTGATATGTTTTTTAAATGAAGGTGTTAAAGATTTTCCTGGCAAATCGATCATAAACATTTGGCCAATCTTTTGTTTGAGTGTCATTCGCTTGAGAATACTCTGCGCCCATTGATCTTCTTGCGAAGCTAAAGACTGATGGCCTGAAAGAGCAAGATATGACGCTGCCATCACCCTAATGATATGAATTATTTTAAAAAATCTAGTCACGGCCGAAAGGTTTTCTTTGTGTTATTTCCATCTTCACATCTTTCTTGAAAATTATCGGATGGTTTTCAAACTTGCTTACCTTTATCTTGAAAAAGATACCAAATTCAAAGTTTTGATCTTTCAAGGTTTTGAATTTGTTTTGCAAATTTTTGCTGGGATTAGGTTGGACGAGAAAAACCTTCGAATGAGTTGCTCGATTCAATTGGTCGGCTGGCAGAGATTTTCAGGAATTAAGGGGTTGCAATCTTAATGAAATTTTTTTACCTAAGGAGTTGCATAAAGTCGCCGAATAGGTCACTATTCTTAAAAGTCAATTTTGCGCACCAATAGGAGTTAACATGATTTCACGAAAGCTGTTTGGAACAGTAAAGAGGTTTCAGCCTGGATCTTATTGATGCGCATTTAAGTTTCATCGATTAAACCCAGGCACTTTCAGCCTGGGTTTTTTTGTGTCTGAATTTCGTCAGAAGTTCAGCGCCAAGGTATCTTTTTGTCAATTTTTCAATTTTGGAGGTTTCTAATGATTTCACTAACAAGGTTACGCCGGACAGGCAAAGGTTTTGGCATGGGTAGACAAGTGTTGGGAGAATTTGCGAGTGGGTTTGAACGTTGGAAATGTGTTAAAAGGAAGGAAAATAATGGGTATCAGAATCAGAAGTATCAGTCGATCAATCGTTGTTGATCGCTTCTTTAAAGCAGATCTTGCCAGGAAATATCAGATCATATTTTACAACTGGTGGGCACGCATCTTTAGTAGCGATAAACGACGGTTCTTCAGCTGGAAAGAAAAACAACATTTTGAGCATGAAGTTGAATTAAACAAAGCCTTGAGGCTTCACAGACAATTTCATCATTTACCGTAGTAGTTAATAAATCGCAT
>CAZBDM010000436.1:0-482 GCA_964490675.1 uncultured Oligoflexales bacterium | reverse complement strand
CGATATGTGGTTATGGCGCGTGCTTAACCGGGCAATCAATTACATATTATTTTCACATGTATCATCATTGATCGCTTTAGGTAGAAAAAAGGCACTTAAACAGGAAGATATTCCCGAACTGCCTAAAAAGCTCAATCCACGTGCGGCTGCGGCTGGCTTTGATCAGCTGCCGCTCCATTCGACTTGGGCGTTTTTAGGAGGCATCTTGCGGGTGATGCGTCCGCAGCTTGTGATCATGGTTTCAATGACCATGATTATTATGATTTTCGAGCTTGCATCGCCGGTGATGATTCACAAAATAATCAACTATATTTCAAAGGTGATTGCAGGTGAGGGTGAGCTCGTTGTTGGGCTTACGATGGCCGTCGCTCTAAGTGTGATCGGTGTCGTTACGGCTGTAATGATTCAGCATTACTTCTATCGCTTACTTTCTCTGCAGCAAGTCGTCGTTAATGGAGTCAATAGACAGATCTTCGCGAAAA
>CAZBDM010000435.1:2517-4613 GCA_964490675.1 uncultured Oligoflexales bacterium | reverse complement strand
GCCTATCTGAGTGATTTAAGGGTTGGTAAAAAACTCTGTCAAGAGGCGCGCGATGAATGGCGTGATCTCTTTAGGTACGCGACACTTCATATCAAAGACATCGAAGAAGTTAAAGATTGTGCATTCCTTTATTGCGCTATCTTTGACAACAATAAAAAAGCCATCGATCGGTTAGCAGAAAATAATTTTGAAGTGAACTTCAAACCGATGGGTCACTACCAAGCCATCAGTTTGTTAGGTCGTTTGCCAAAGACGAGATTCAGGCAGAACATTCCGAGCCACATGGAGATTTCCTTTGCAGAAGCGATTGACCAATATGAAATCAGTCAGTTTCTTGCCAAACAAAATCAAGAAAAGTTCCTCGGAGAGTTCTTTGCTCCTTATTCAAGTGAAGTTAATGATGAATGGCGCAGAAGACAAGCCAGCTGGCATGATCTCTCGATAGAGTCATTTATCGTAGTGCGCGATCAAAGCGATGAAATAATCGGGGTCGTTTGTCCCTGGAGTCCAGAAAATGCCCGAAAAATTGTTCTTGACCGGCTTCCACGGCTTGCCAAAGGCTTAAGTCCGATGTTAAAGCTATTGGGTCGTAAGCCACTTTATGAAGGACAACCACTTAGTATGCTTTATCTCACCCATTTAGAGATTAGAGATGACCTCAGTGCTGTACAAAAGTGCCATGTTTTTGATGCGATGCTTAATTTTATTTACGACAAAAAGCTCCATCGCAATTATCATATGTTAACTCTCACTCACTTTTATAAACCATGGATTGACGAAGTCATCCGTCGCTATGTTGCCATCAAGACTCCTGGGACGATTTATCAGATTTTTCACGAGCAGCATGACCATCTCAAGCTTCCTGTTGAGCCGATCGACAATTCTGCTTACTCTTTCGAAAGCGCAGTTGTCTAAATATGGTTAGTCTAAGATGGGTCTGATTAGATTTGTTCTCAAGAACTCACTGCTTCTTAATCTCATCACTGTATTCATTTGTGTTGTCGGGTTGTTTTATGCTTCAAAGATGAATCGTGAGGCATTTCCTGCGGTTAACTTTGATCTTATGGTGATCTCTACAGTTTATCCAGGCGCTAGCCCTAAAGAGGTTGAGCTCTATGTAACTGATGTCATTGAAGAAGAGCTTGAGAGCATTTCAAATATTAAAGAGCTGACATCTTCTAGTATCGAAAGCCTTAGTCTGGTGGTTGTCAAGCTTGATCCCGACTTATCTGAAAGCCTAAGAGACGATACCATAGATCAATTGCAGCGGGCGATTGATCGCATTCGTGATCTACCGCAGGAGGCTGAAGATCCTGAGGTTGAAGAGGTAACCAGTGGTGATCTGCCGGTCATACAAATAGGATTGGTCGGGGATTTCCCTTACAGAGACCTACACAAGATTGCTGAAGATCTAAGTGATGATCTCGAAACGATCTCTGATCTTAAGGAAGTCAAAAAAAATGGCTTTAGAGAAAAAGAGTTCCTTCTCGAAGTGGATCCGAAAAAACTCGAAAAGTATTATCTTGATCTTTCAACGATTATCATCGCTCTCAAAAACAAAAATATAAATCTCCCTGGCGGTGTTCTAAAAACTAACGAGGGTGATCTGCTTGTCCGTACCCTCGGAGAGGTCAGTACGGCAGAAGAAATCGACAATATTATTCTAAGAGAAAACGAGACCGGGCAAACTATTCGAGTTAAAGATATCGGCAAGACTATTTTATCTTTCGAAGAAGAAGATCTTAGCTTTCGTACCAATGGTGAGCCATCTATAAACCTAGTTATTCTTAAAAAGAATGATGGAGATATTCTCGACTTAGTCGACAAGGTAAAAGCGAAGGTCTCAACCTTTCTAGAAAAGAGAGAGATTAAGGGATTAAAAGTCTCCTTTTATAACGATATTAGCTATTTCGTTAAAGTGCGGCTTAGTGTCTTATCAAATAATGGTCTTGCTGGTATTCTTCTCGTCCTTATTTCGCTGCCATTATTCTTGTCGTTTGGTATTGCCTCGGTCGCAGCGGTGGGCATGCCGGTTGCTCTCATCGGTGCTCTTCTTGTGATGTCTCAGACGGGTATGACGATCAATCTTATTTCGA
>CAZBDM010000435.1:0-2507 GCA_964490675.1 uncultured Oligoflexales bacterium | reverse complement strand
TTATTGTCCTCGGGATGTTGGTCGATGATGCGATTATTGTGGCTGAAAATATTTTCCAACATTTTGAGAATGGAGAATCGCCTTTTGAAGCGACAGTTAAAGGTGCTAGTGAAGTCTTCTGGCCAGTGACAGCAACAATATTAACGACCATATCAGCTTTTTCACCGCTACTTCTTGTCAGCGGTATCTTTGGTAAATTTATCGCTGATCTCCCAAAAGTGGTCATTTTAGCTCTCATTCTTAGTCTTTTTGAGGCCCTTCTTATTTTGCCAACTCATGCCTATGATGTTCTGCGCTGGCAACAGAAGTTTCGATTAACTCGAAAGAAAAAAACGAGTCAGATGAAAGCGACGAAAGATAAGCCGCTTATAAAAGCCTATGGCAAGCTCTTAAGAGTTATACTTAAATGGCGCTACGCTTTCGTGGTAGCTGTCGTGGGGTTACTACTAGCGACGTTTTGGTTTGCAAAAAATCATATGAAGTTCATCCTCTTTCCTAGCGAAGGCATCCAGACATTCTTTGTGAGGTTGGAACAACCGCTAGGGACATCGCTGGAAACCACCGCTAAACGGTTTGCTCCCCTAGAAAAGCTTATACTTAGTGAAATTCCAAAGTCCGAACTAAGGGATGTCGTGACGATGGTGGGTATGCAGCAAAACGATCCGACTGATCCTTTTAAAAAACGTGGAAGCCACATCGGACAGCTTTCCGTATACTTAACTGCCGAAGTCGATAGAGAGCGTATTGCTGATGAGATTATTGAATCGATCAGACCTCAGATCAGCCAGATGGCTGGCAAGCTCGGCTTTGACAATCTTGTTATCGAAAAGCTGCGGCGTGGGCCCCCGGTTGGCAAGCCAGTTGCGATACGAATCGCTGGTGAGGATTTTGTCGTTCTTGAAGAAATCGCACAGCAAGTCATCGATAAATTGCATTCGATTAAAGGCGTCAAAGATGTTGATACCGACCTGAGTCCCGGTAAAACAGAACTGCAAGCGATGATTGACTACGAGGGAGCCAGTCAATCGCTGCTATCGGTGCGAAATATAGCGATTCACTTAAGAGCTTTGCTTGAAGGTGAAGTTGCCAGTCACGTCAGTCTTGACGGAGATCGAGTAGCAATCAGGGTGAGGTATCCTGAAGAGCATCGTCAGTCTCCTTTCGATCTGATCGATTCAACTCTCATGAATAATGCTGGTCTTATGACTTCACTTTCAGGGATTATTAGCTTCCAAAAGAAAAAGGGTATCAACTCGATCAATCATAGAGACGGCGTCCGCACGGTCACTGTTTCTTCAGCAATCGATGAAGAGGTCGTCTCTAGTCAAATCGTCAATCAACTGCTGATTCCGACGATTTCTGAACTTAAGAAAAAGTACCCAGAATACACACTCTCGGCAGGAGGAGAATATGAAGAAACCAACGAAAGCTATGAGAGCTTAAAATTCTCGTTTATCATTGCTTCAGCGATTATCTTTTTGATCTTATCAAGTCAATTTAAAAGCCTGACACAACCCTTTGTTGTTATGATTGCCATTCCTTTTGGTCTTATTGGGGTGATCTACGCGTTTTACTTGCACGGTCTTCCTTTAAGCTTCCTTGGTATGGTTGGTGTCATTGGTCTAAGTGGGGTTGTGGTGAACGATTCGATCGTTCTGGTGGACTTTATTAACAAAGCAAAAGCGCAGGGTATGGCACCCATAGAGGCTGCTGTTCACTCAGGTATGCGCCGCTTTCGTGCTGTCTGGTTGACCACGATCACAACTATTTTGGGCGTTATTCCGATGGTTTACGGAATAGGTGGTACCGACAAGTTTCTTCAGCCGGCAGCTTTAGCTTTGGGGTATGGCCTTATCTTTGGCACCGTTTTGATTCTTCTTTTTGTACCATCGATTTATATGATTCATGAGGATATTTTGGGACGCATAAAAAAGGTCTACAGTCCGAAAAGTTGAGGATTATTTGTTGTGAGATAAGGGTAAGGATACAAAAAAGCGAGAGAGAAAGGCTTTGCGAGGTTGACTTCAGATTCAAAGAAGGAATGAGGAACGTGCGGACGCACAAGTCAACATCGCATGGTAAGAGTTTTGGCCGGTATTGATTAAAATCACTTGATTGAGTATCTGGTGATCTTGAGTCGCTTTTGCGACTCTCTATGTTCTACATGTGAGTACGTTAGAAACTTATAAATGGTTACAAAATAAAGAAATATTTTCCGCAAAAGCCCTAAAAGCTTTGATATGAGTTAATTTGATGTCTATGCTTAGGTAACTGCCTGCCTATCAGGCCGATTTAGTGATGAGCTCCAAACTCTTCGCCACAACGGTCTTGCTACCAAAATATAATCGCAATGACATTCTAATGTGCTAAAATAACAAGAAAAAATATTTTTTTAAAAAAATTCTAATAAACCATCACGTCGCTCGTTTTACCTGTTGAAAGCCCATTTAGGACTTTAAAGGAAACTTACGAATGAACAGTCAGTCGAATCAATGGTTACTAGATGC
>CAZBDM010000434.1:4002-4620 GCA_964490675.1 uncultured Oligoflexales bacterium | reverse complement strand
AAGTAATGGCTGCTGAGACTTTCTCAAAAGCCCATTTCTGACGAGGATCAGCTGGCATTGTAAGTTGATAGAGCCCAGAGTCGGGATCACTAGCGCGATCTTCCGTATTGGTGTGATTACTAAGCAAAATAAGAGGCTCGTTGACGCCGGGTTGACTGATAAAGGACAGCTGGATACTTGGCCCCACCTCGTCAACAATCACATGCTTTTGCCATTGGCTAGGACTAAGCTGTTCAAACCATACTGCAGACGCACCACCCGCAAAGTACTGTGCGGAAACAATGTCAATATCGCCATCCTTGTCCAAGTCTCGTGCCAATGGAAAAGAACCACCGCCTTCTGAAATAAGCTGCGGTTCTTTTTCGAATAAATCGCCATTTTGATTATTTCCATAAAAGATCTCTGTTCGTGCCAATGAAGACCCAAAGATAGACTTCTTTTCGGCTGTTGTGATGATATCAAGGAGACCATCTTTATTGATATCAACCAAAACAACCTTGTGATAAAAAAGCTCGTGACCATTATTGACAATATCATGGCGAAGCCACTGACCCTCGCGGTTTTCCATCCACAAGAGCCCCCCACACGCAGATCGACAAGCAAGAAATCCATAGGGAA
>CAZBDM010000434.1:3180-3992 GCA_964490675.1 uncultured Oligoflexales bacterium | reverse complement strand
ATGCATCTAAGTCGCCATCTTGATCGATATCATACATGGTAATGTGATTGGGATATTTGATACCTTCACTTTCGCCAACAATGGTTATTGGTGTCCACTTATCTAGATCTCCGTTACTTTTATAAAGTACGACACTACCGTTACTGTCTTCTCCCGGCACAAGCCCAGGAAAGATACTCGTTAAGATCTCTTCATTACCGTCTCCATCGATATCGACACTACTAACAAATGAGTAGTTTTTTGATCGACTATCGATCGTTATCGATTGCATTTGATCAATGACATCTGAGTAGGTGGGCGTCGAAAAAATAGCAAACGCCGAAAACATCACTGCAGTAGAATTAAATCTCATTTCTCCTGGACTCCTTTGAAATAAGGGTTATCTGTTATTCGAACACGAATCGAACCGCAGATTTCTAACCCTTAATTTTTTGGTACATTGATGACATCTAACTTTTATCTTACAATTTCTTAAAACATTCTTAACCAAAAAAAGGATAGCGTTATGAAGTTATTTTTAATTTCAATGCTGGCATCAGTTTTTATTTCTTACGGAAGCCCACTACAGGCAACCTTTGTGCCGAAAGAAGAGATTTTACCAACTGAAAAGTTACCAAAAGGCCTTTCAAATATGACGGAACAAGAGTTTAATGACTTACTAAACTCAATTTATAAAATTTATAATCCCATTGTTGAGTCTCATGGTGGAAGACTTTCGATTAATGGACAATGGAACAGTGAAGAGCTCAACGCAAAAGCCTCTCAGCTTGGTAATATGTGGCGTGTTCAGATAACGGGTGGTCTTGCACGAC
>CAZBDM010000434.1:0-3170 GCA_964490675.1 uncultured Oligoflexales bacterium | reverse complement strand
TTTTTCACTTATTGTTTGTCATGAACTCGGTCATCATCTCGGCGGCTTCGTCTTCTCTCCGTCCCTACCGCTCCCTCTTCCCATTCCTGTTCCTGATGGCTGGGCGGCCGCAGAAGGTCAAGCAGACTACTATGCCACCCAGGTTTGTGCGCGCAAGATCTGGCAAGATCAGCAAGACATCAATCGCCAATATCGAGAAACGGCTTCCGAAACCATCAAAAACCGTTGTGATGCAGTTTGGCAGAGCGAAGAAGAACAAGACGTATGTTACCGGACCCTTGTAGCAACAGAGTCAATGATTCTAACCATGGCAACCCTTAAAGGCACCGAAGTTCCAGATTTTTCTACTCCTGATCAGACAACAGTAGACAAAACAGTGACTAAGCACCCACCAGTGCAATGCCGCATGGATACCAGCTTGCAAGGAGCAGTATGTCTTGCTGAATTTAATGATGACATCATCCCAGGCAAGAACGTCGAAGGTGGGGTTGGCAGTATAGATGCTGAGCGCCAGGGACTAGAGTACTCTTGCTCGACCTATAAGGGATTTGACACGGGACTTAGACCTCGCTGTTGGTTCAAAAATCGTTTATAATGCCCCTAAATTTTCAATCATTGAGGGGGAATCCATGCGTATCTTATTACTTCTATTGTCAATTTTGTATTTTGGTGGTCAAGAATCTCAGGCTTTAAGTAAGGAAATCGAGACGGTACCTTATGTCGACGTTGAACGTTATATGGGTAAGTGGTACGAGATCGCTTCGATTAAGAAGTGGTTTTCGATTGGCTGCGTTGGTTCGACAGCAGACTATACTCTTCTTGATGATGGCAAGGTTCTTGTCTACAACAGTTGCTACCAGTGGTCTTTTAACGGACGCAGACGCAGCGCTGTTGGTAAAGCGACAGTTGTCGACAAAGAGTCGAATGCCAAGCTCAGCGTTAAGTTTTCTAACAACCCTTTCAAAGGAAAATATTGGGTTATCGAACTTGATGAGGAAGATTACCAATACGCAGTCGTTGGTCATCCTAATAGGCAGTATGGATGGATTCTAAGTCGCACTCCTAAAATGGACCAAGAGCTGCTCGATGAATTATTTCGACGTTTAGAAGAAGATCATGGCTATGTTCTTGAATGGTTTTCTCTAACTAAGCAGCGCGAAGTCGAAGAAGAAAAATAAATCATTATTTCAAAGCAGCGTTGTAAAAACGCTGCTTTTTTTTCACTCTTAACGGCCTCTGCATCATTATCAAACTCAACAAACTTTGCGTTGATACCAGACTTCAAAAGCAGCTCTTTTATGGCACGCGTGACCTTGTTCGCTCGTCTAACAGAAATAGTCTTATTTTAACGCTCTTCAAGGACACAAAAGCGACAGGATCTCATCTGCAAGGCGACTCTTTTCCTCACTTTGACGATTGTACCGTAGGGCAGCGTCATAAGCCGTCAAGCCGTTGTGACCTTTAATTGTTTTGTCTGCACCAGCATTAATTAAAACAACGATCACTTCCGCATTTCCTCTTAAAGCGGCGTCAATCAACTTAGTGTAACCATTAAGTGGTCCCTGGTAATCAAGATAAATATGACGTTCCGGCGAACCCTCCGCAAAGAAATCAATCGTTTGTTGCAGTAAACCTGCATAACCGAAGACAGCTTCTCTAAAACCGGAAGGAACCATCATGATTCCCCCTTCAGGAAAGTTTGGATCAGCACCGAGTTGCAAGAGAGTCTTCTGAACTTGCTGAGCTTTCATTAAATCACTTTGACTCATCGCTGGGATAACACTTGAATTCAACGGTGTCGCTGCCAGTCTCCCGTAGTGAGCGTTGAGCTGAGCCCCTGTGTTTACAAGTCGAGTGATTTCATCAACATCAAAGTCCTGTACTGCTTTGATGATTTCTTGCCCAGGTGCTTCAGGATTTTCGGCGCGCCACTGTGCTTCTTTGCGCTTCATCCACGCAAGTCTTTCCTCGCTAGGGTCTTTAATGTCACCGACGGGAAGTATATCGGCAAAGGGCATTTGTTCACGTTGAGCGAATAATTGCGGAGTCCACCCAAACACTGAAGGCGTAGCAAAATCCACGTATATATTTTGTGCTCTTAAATCAAGTAAGTGTCTGACAAGCTCTTCATTGATATGAAACACCGCTTCAAATGCAACAGTGTGACCGTTTGAAAGAACCGTTTGATTGAGCAGGTTTTGATAAACCCTCTCACCAATATTACTTCTGACGTATTGCGAAATTTCGACGGAATGATATGGGGCTTGTGCAACATAGTAGAGAACGCTAGCATGATTAGGATTAACAACACTTAAGTCTAGAGGCGGAGTCTGAGACTCTGTAAGTCTTTTAAGCTGTTCAAGGTCACCTCTCGCTGCCGCTCGCATCGCAAGATTCATCCCAAAACGGTCAAAAGCACGCGAGACGTCACGGCCTAGGTTCATATAAACATCTAAACGAGAGATTTTTCCATGTTCATCAAAACTAAAAGACTCCATCCAGCTATGTTGCCCCTGCAGATAAACGTTCTTTGTCCCTGATCGCTGAACGTAGATGTCGGTAGCGATAAGAACAACAAGATTTGCGGAGTTATGCTCAACAACAGAAAAGTTAAACTCGTCACCGATCGAAAAGATACGCCCCCAAATTTCCAGAGATTGCCGATAACCATCTTTACCATAAAACAGCCGAGGTGGTTGATTGTCGAAGTTACGATTATAAACAACAAGATTGTCACTAAAAAGAAGGTTTTGTCTGCGCCAAAACTCAGAAGGATCTTCAACAAGATATCTGTAGTTTGCGAAAAACTCTTGAACTGTACGGCTTTGTCGCTTTAATAGCGCCTCGCTCTCATTTGCATCACTAACCAAATGAGAACATCGTTCTATCTCATCAGAAATAGGGCCTAATGGGCTCGCCTTGAGAAATACGCCCGCTTGTACGCCGAAAAGAACAACCCCTGTCAGATTTAAAATCCATCGCTTCATTATTGACCTCCTTTGTTGTCTGAGGGAATACCGCAGCAGTCATGACAAGTAAATTAAAAAGTAAGTACTTACTTATTTATTATTGTAATTATCTGTATTTATTGCATATTATTATCAGTAGGCTTGATAAATTTTTGACTATATACTCACTTAATGAAAAAGAAGGGACGCGAAACCTACGCC
>CAZBDM010000433.1:0-4622 GCA_964490675.1 uncultured Oligoflexales bacterium | reverse complement strand
GCAAATTACTGTGATTATTGGCAGTATTCGAGACAGCTACACGCGAGCGGCAGCTAATTTAATCATCGCGAACTTAGATGTCGCCGGTGTCACTGTCGAAGTGATCGATCCAGCATCAATTAAAACCGAACAATATGGAGCCCCCTTTGATGATGAGACTACTGGCAGCATACAGGCCTTGATTAGAGACAGCGATGGTATTGTCATGGTCACTCCTGAATATAATGGCAGCTTTACTGCAGCCCTTAAAGGAATCATCGAGAATCTTGGTCACCCCTCAGCTCTTCGCAGAAAGCCCGTGGTACTTCTTGGAGTGGCCTCCGGAGCGATTGGTGCGGTGAAGTCTTTGGAACATCTCAAGAGCGTCTGCTCACATTGCGAAGCCATCGTTCTTCCCGGCAGTGTTTCTGTGGCAAAAGTCCACGAAGTCTTCGATCAAAAAGGAAACTGTATCGATTCTGGCACTGAGCTGCAGATTTCGGGGGTTGCTGGTCAGCTGGTAAATTATTTGAATGGCACCGCTTGAAGATTTAGTGATCTACTCGACCCCAAAAGACCGAGATTGCGACGAACCTTGTTCAAAAGTCAGCTTTTTCAGATGATCAAAAAGTCTTTTTTGACGTTGACGGTCATAATATCCAGCTATTTCCTCGAGTATTCGATCCTTAAAATCCTTTTCGAAGGCGTCACTTTTCGAGAAGCTGATCTGCAAAGTAAGCGTATCGCTGGTCATGCTGACGATAAGATAATGAAGGGGCTCGTTGTCTAATAAATCACTTCCTCTAAACTCGCTCATCTGCCACTTGTAGTCATCAAAGGCGTTTTTGTAAGTGACTTTTGTCGCTTTTTCTCCGTTCATCAACTTCGCTAGCAGATCACGATGATGGAGGTCGGGGCTAGCAACATAGCTCTCCATTGTGATTGCTTCTTTTGCCTCAAAATATTGTCCTTCCTTGCGAAGATTGAAGCCTAGCGGAGTGTAGAAATCATCGGGAGCCCAACTTGCTGTCATCATCTTTTCAAGGCCATAGTCGAAGATGTTCTCTTCGCTCTTATTGATAGCGCAGGTCCAATTACGATGAAAGGAGGGATCTTTAAAAAACTTTTCAAAATAATCGACGTAACAGCGGTGGGAAGCATAAATACCATGACCTTGATCCTTAAAAAGCTGATGGCGACTGCCGGATATCAATTGCGCCATTTCACTTCCAAAGCTTGGGGGAGCAATAGGATCAAACGAACCAGAAAAGATGAAACTAGGGACATCGTATGAACTTGAAACTTTCGGAAGAGGAGTTTGTTCGACGTCTAAATGCTGACAAGCGTTAAAAAGTAATTTGTACTCTTGGTAACGAGGATCGTCCATATTTGATTCTGACTCGCCATTCATTTCATTCCAAGTCATTGCACATGTCACTGGGAAATACATCTGGTGAGCACGTCGTTTGGTCTCTGGGACATTTAGCCATGACTGAAGACCTTCTATACTGCCGCCACTTAGTTCAGAAATGATCCTAACGATGTCACTAAAGTTTTCATTTTTGTAGAGCTTATCAAGAATTGACCTTTCGATAAGGCTTGCATCGGCCTCTTCCGGTATGGAGACATTGTCAAATTCAAAGGTAAATAGCTTTGGATCTTTGCGGTAAGCTTCGATCATTTCATCATAAGTCTTTTGTGGTGAAAAAAGCTCTGCAACGCAGGGGACACTGTCTTGGCAAACTGCTAGCAGTTTTTTGATAGTATGTGGGTAGTTTTCAACCGCAAGTTTATTAAAGTCTTTTCCAGAGGGGATTGCCGCAACCATTGTGTTAGATACGAGGTGTGCTGCATGGTCTGCGGCGAGATATTGACCGACAGTTGATCCAAAAGAAATACCCAGGAAGTGAAATCTCTTGAAACCAAGTTTTTCAAGGGAAAAAGCAACATCGCTGGCGATCTCTTTTACATTGTAAGCTCGGTAATCAACTTCACGACGTTTTATTTCTTCTAGACAGGCACTATCGTAATCAAGTTGTTCTTGATAACTAAAGCGTGGGTCACGCAGAAAGTTATGATAAATATTATAACGTTCCATTGTTTCGCTGCATCTAAGAACCGGACGACTTAGTTGCGAGCCGCGTTGTTCGATAGCAACGACGAATCCTTGGTATTCAATCTGATCAATCAAGTGTTTGTGGTAGAGAAGAAGTGACAAACTGTCTGAGCCAGGACCTCCCTGCTCAATAACAATCGGCGGAAGCTTACTTTCTTTAATGCCGCCTGGACGGTAAACGGTAAAACCAACTTCGATGGTCTTGGTGTTGGAAGTGTCTTGGTGTTTTATCGGAACTTTCACGTAACCACAGCGGAAATGATCTGGTTCTTGAAGGACTCTGTTAACTTTTTCTTCCGAAGTGAGATCAAGGTCAGGTTTAATGAGCTCGACATGTTCGGCGCAAGAAACTTCGCGAATAAAGTCTGATTCTTCGCTTTTCTTAAAGTCGTTGAGAAGCTCATCGCTTTGTTGACTGTCGCGTGCTTTTTTGCCATTGGAATTTTCGCACGACAGAAGCGCGAGTAAGTATATTAAGACGATGATGGGAAAGTTCTTGTTTTTCATCATACGGCCCGTTCGCTCCTTCCTCCTCAAATGAAAACATGTACAAATCGCATGCCAAACATTAGTTCAACAAAAACAGACACTTGTGTTTGAGTGTCTGTACAGTGTTCAGACAGTTTTCTTATTTTTGAGTTTCGTTCTTGACTGGTTTTATTGGACAAGTATTTTTCGTACAAAATAAACAATGGAAACAGATAGATAGAATTGATACTACCGCCCGGATATAACTCCTTGCTGCCAGTTAAATGTTTAAGGTGAGGGGTCAATAACATTGTCAGAAGGATTTGGAGGTTTCCTTGCAGCGGCCACTACATTCAAAGACTAAGCTAAAAGAACAGAAAAAGTCTGTTAGAGATGAGTTTAAAAAGGAAGTCACCAATCGTTTGAGACAAATATATCACCATCTTGACCATGAAGAGATTGAAAAGGTCACTGAAAGTGTGATGACGCTCGTTAAAGACTATCAAAACTACTGTGGTGAACAATTGACTCATTGGCGTCAGGCAAACAAGCGGCCAATCGAGAGTCAAGCGACGAGTTTTTTAATCACCTATGGTGATCACATCAAAGATGAGAGTCTCAATCCTCTAGAGGCTCTGACTGAGGTGTTAAAATCTCACTTTACTGATTTGGTTGATACTGTGCATATCTTACCGTTTTATCCGTGGAGCTCGGATCGCGGATTTTCAGTTAAAGACTATTTTAA
This sequence comes from uncultured Oligoflexales bacterium, assembly GCA_964490675.1. Taxonomy (GTDB): domain Bacteria; phylum Bdellovibrionota_B; class Oligoflexia; order Oligoflexales; family JAWKNZ01; genus CAZBDM01. Next base: position 1,314 of record CAZBDM010000433.1, on the reverse strand, counting down.
AATATCTGAGGACATCGGGCGTTGGGATCAGGTCAATGAACTCGGGCGCTCGTTTTATTTGATGTTTGATTTCGTCGCTAATCACATGTCTTCCCAAGGTGATTGGTTTCAGAAGTTTCTAAAAGGCGAGAAAGAGTTTCAAAATTACTTTCTCGCTTTTGACGAAGAACCTGAGGGTGCGGAGCACACCTTCAGACCACGTACCTCTTCGTTATTTATGGATTGGCAAACTGCTACAGGTAAAAAGTATATTTGGTCGACTTTTAGTCGCGATCAAGTCGACCTCAATTACCGTCATCCTGATGTGTTCTTAAAGGCAACGGAAATTCTTCTTTTTTATATACGTCAGGGGGCAGATGCGATTCGTCTCGATGCTATAGGTTTTCTTTGGAAAGAGTTGGGTACCAACAGCTTTCACAGAGACGAAACTCATAAAATAATAAAACTATGGCGCTTTATTCTCGACGAGTGTGCCGCTAATGTAACGCTTGTATCAGAAACCAATGTCCGACATGAAGAAAATATCAGTTACTTTGGTAACGGCAAAGACGAAGCGCAAATGGTTTATAACTTCTCCTTACCGCCATTGACTTTACATGGTTTTTTAAAGGGTACGAGCCGTTATCTCACCAAGTGGGCAAGGGAGATCATTCTGCCGGAGGGCGGTCAGTGCTTTTTCTTTAACTTTCTCGACTCCCATGACGGTATCGGTGTTATGGGTGCGCGTGGGATCCTGGCAGAACAACAGATTGAAGAATTGGCGACAGAAGTAAAGAGGCGAGGAGGCCAAGTTTCGATGAAGTCTCTTGGCGATAAAGAAATTCCCTACGAGCTCAATTGTACCTGGTGGAGTGCGCTTTGCGATCCAGAAGAGGACAGTTTTGAACTTAAGCTGCAGAGGTTTTTAGCGGCACGGTTTATTGCATTAGTCTTTCCAGGGGTGCCGGCGATCTACTTGGCGAGTTTTTTCGGAAGAGAGAACGATCAAGAGCTTTTTGAACAGTCGGGTATCAAGCGCGACCTTAATCGCAGTAGTTTTTCAAAAGACTGGATTGAAGACAAACTTCGCGACAAGAGTAGCAAGGAAGCAAAAGTCTTCGCGGGTATGAAACAGCTCCTTGAATTGAAAAAATCACACAAAGCTTTTCACCCATCAGAGCCTTTCGAAGTGTTGAGTCTTAGTGATCATATCTTTGCATTGACTAGGGGAGAAAGGGAAGAGAAGGTTCTGGCGCTTGTCAATATGACCAAAGCTGATGCTGAAATTGAACTACCTAGCGAATTCAGTGGCCAGCCATTTAAGCTTGAACCTTA
>CAZBDM010000432.1:2614-4624 GCA_964490675.1 uncultured Oligoflexales bacterium | reverse complement strand
CGGGTGAAAGGCGCAAGGAGGAGTGAAGCCGCAGTGTACGCGCTAGTACATGAGGATTTTACGACGACAAAGCAACACATCAACCGTCTAGAAATTCGGATCCGGGGTTAAAGGAGGATTTTTTGACTTACCCGATAAAAATGTTGCTCAGTCTCGCATTTCTTGTTGCCTCTTCAATCTGTCACGGCGAAGAAGGTCCTAAAAAAGAGCTTTTTGCTAAGATTGAGACATCTGAAGGAGCAGTAAAGATAAAGCTCTTTCACGAACTTGCACCGACGACCGTTTCAAACTTCGTCAGCCTTGCACGTAAGGGTTTTTATAAAAATCAGATCGTTCACAAGATCATCGCCAATAGCGTCGTTGTTATGGGTGACCCAACGGCAAGTGCAGAGGGCGGGCCAGGCTATATTTTTGACGACGAATTTCACAAAGACTTGCTATTCGATAAGCCAGGAATTGTTGCGATGGCTAACGCAGGGGTGAAAAACTCAAATGGCAGTCAATTTCAGATCACTCTTGTTGAAAAACCTTTTTGGCATCGAAAATTTTCAGTCTTTGGTGAAGTGGTACAAGGACTTGACGTTGTAAAAAAGATCTCCCTAAAAAAGTGGCATTCAAAAAGACGAGAGTTTCCTGCCGAAAAAGTTGTTCTTAAAAAGGTGACCATTGAAGGAGATTGGTATGAGCCCATAGCCTTTAAAAAGACGGTTCAGTTTTCATCTAAGCAACTCCAGGCGTTAACGGCTGTCATGGCAAAAAAGCTATTGGAAGAAAACGCCAAGCTTCTTGGTCTCGGAACATTAGAGTCGTTTCGGATGACCAAATCACAAACCCTCGGCTACAAATCGCAAGTGGGCTATAAAGCACAGTTCAGCGACTCAAAAAATGCCAAAATTATCTTACTTGGCGATATCAAAGAGAACCAGTTCGTCCTCAATACTTTCCAGTTCAACCGGGGTAAGTCGCTGGAAAAAAACAAAGAAAAATAATTTTTTAAGATTTTTCTAAATCTCTAAAAAACTCTACCGAAACCCTCCTAGCATGTCTTTCACACAAGGAGGGTCGCATGCGTCTTGGAACAATCGTCAGTGTCCCCAATGAGTACAGTCGCTTTGGTCGCATCGTCGATGGCTACGGTGTTGGCTACAGTATCGAGGCAAGCGATATGCCTAAAGGTGCCGAAGAAGGCGATAAATACGCTTACAAGGTCGAGATATGGGGAAACGACTCTGGTCTCGCCTATGAGTTAGCGGAAGATTAAGGAGTGATCATTGACGCTCATTTAAGATGCCCTCTTTACGAAAGAGTGTAAAGATTCCTTGTGAAACATCATTCCAATATCCAGGCTTTTCGACAAGGTCGATCTGCTATGGGAACTTCATACAAACGCCAGCACTAAAACTAATGCCCTTACAAATTGTCTCCTAGAACGTATACTAAAAGCATAATCTCTGATGATTCGAAATAGCGCCTTTTGTTTTGGTAAAACTCTTTAATTTTAGTGTTTACGGAGTGATTTATGCGATTTTCTAAGCTTTTGTCTACTCGATTTTTTCTGATAGCCCTTGTGGGTATGCTCTCCGGCTGTGGGGGAGACGACGAAAATAAAGACGAAGGAGAAGGTGACAGCGGTGAAACCGTCTTCACAGGTGCTCGTACAGACGGTCAGTATAAATTACAGATGCGCTTTCAAGCAGCGAGAAACGCAAGCAGCGGCACTAACTTTCTCCTTGCCGACTTACCTTCTGACTTTCAGTTTTACAACAAAGCGATTGCTTCTGGTCCGGCAGAAAATATGAAACTCAGGATTAAGCGTATCTCTCTCAAGCCAGTAGATAGCGATGTAGCGCAACCTATCTACATCTCAGCAGATGAAAACGGTACGGAACTTTCGGTAAGATCCGGTTCCGTTGATATTTCCGATCTTTTCACTGTCATCGACTGCATTGATACAGATGGTAACCCGGTAACGGTACCCGAAGGGACATCGGATGTTTCGAAAATGAGCCT
>CAZBDM010000432.1:0-2604 GCA_964490675.1 uncultured Oligoflexales bacterium | reverse complement strand
CTTGCGAATGTGGTATCGACGCCGACGGTAACTTGATTGCCAAAGAAACTCTCGACGACGGTAGCGAAAGTTGTCCAGAAGTCCCGGAAGGAGGAGAGCCACCAGCAGCCACCATGAGTGTCGATCTGTCTGGGCCTTTTGAGTCTATCGAAGTACAACTTTCGAGCGAGGCTTCGGCTAAAGGATGTGTTACCGGAAACTTTGATCCGAAATATACGATCACGGGCGAGCAAACTTACTGCACTCGTTCCGGTTACGACCAAAAGACCATTTCAACCCCCAATACCTGGCAGGCTAGCGAATTTCAGTCACCCAATGTGAGTGCTGCCGAAGACATTCCCTTGCTCTTTTCAACTGGCGGAGAAGGATCGGAAAATCTCAGCTTTAAGTTTACCGATCCAGTCACTCTGAGTGAAGATGCACTACAAATGACAATGTTCCTCGATCTTAACCGTGTTCTTCGTTTTAACAACGGTGCTTTCCAACCTGATGCTTCTAATGAAGACGATAAAGCCTGTCGACCATTTGGCTCCAGCGATAACGACACCTGTGGTCCAGCTTTTTATCCTTTACGCTCCAATGACTTCCTTTATGTTTTCGTTGGAAAGCCAGGTAAGGTTGAAGGCTATGCGTGGATTACGCGCGCCCTCGATGAAACGGCCGCTTCTAGTGATGAAGTCCCTAGTACTTTTGAGTGTGAGGGTGAGAATAATTGCATTGATATCGCAGGATGGATGACCACCTTCTATCGTCCAGATGCCGACAAGCCTTTCTTTGTTATTTTCAACCCGGATGATGACAATGCACTTACAGTAATTAAGGGCGGTAACCAAAACTATGTGAAAAATGATATGGGATCCTTCGAACCTTCTATCGATCCTGACTCCATCAAAGACAATGGTAACGGAACCTTGAATTTAACATATAGTTTAGGTGAACAACTTACAGGAACCATCAAAAACTTTACTCCTCAGACAGCCGTACAAACTTCGTTTTCTGGCGGGGCTCATTTCGAGGTCACCGGTAACAGCGGAGAGAATGCAGGCAAAATTCAATACGGTGAAGTGTTTTTCAAAAGAGGGCTCTGAAACCCCGCCTATGTTTGAAATATCGATTAACCCCAGCACCAACAGTGCTGGGGTTTTTTAGCTTCTATCTAAGGGCTAACACACCTCGGTGATATCAAAGTCTCTCAAAGTCAGAAAACCAAATCGCTTTGAATTTTGACATCTGTCAAGTGAATTGACAGCCTCCCGTCAATTAATGCAATGAAAACAATGTGATATGAGGCAGTTCTTTGGAGCGCAAATTGAACGATAAGACCTACTAAAGGTGTTTAGAAAAGTTTGCGGAGAAGAGCTAATGAAGAGCCAGTTAAAAAATTCGATCATGCTGACGATTGCGATCACGACTATTTTTAGTTGTAAAACGGCTCAAGAAATTGATTCTGGATACTACAGCCTTTCAGCAGAAGAAGACCCGCAAGAGACCGCTCAGAAGCTCTACGATCAGTGGGATGTTAAACTATCGGAGCTTAGGGCGCGATTGTCACCTATGCAGACTGAAGTGACGGTAGTTTCAGAAGGGATAACCTACAGAATATCGCAAAAATCCCTCGAGGAGACACTTGATTTATATTTTAAAAAATCAAGATATACCGTTGGCCAGATTAAAAGTTGGATAAAAACGAAGCGATCACAAAGAGAGTTTACAGATACCTTCAAAGAATATCTTGACAGTTTCCACACAGATACAGCTGTTGCCAAGGGAAGAGAAAAACTCAATGGACCCCTTCGCGAAAAGCTCGAAAAGATAGCTGCGCGAAACGGAGTGCCTGCAGAGGTTTTAATTACTTTTTGGCGATTAGAATCAAGTTATGGTGAAGGAGATATGCCTCACGAAGTGATTATTCCGCTTGTTATCAGAAACATCATTTATAATTATCCTCCATCTAATTTTTTCTATAAGAACTTAGTGGCTGCTATTCAACTGGCTAGTATCAAAGCTGATCAAGAGAAGAGAGGGACGACAGATCAAGGTGAATTTCCTATTGCCAGAGATGGCCTGAGAGGCAGTTGGGGAGGCGCAACGGGTCAGACACAGTTTATGCCGGTCAACTATTTTACCTACGCTAAGTCCTATCAGGGAGGGAGGTTTCCTGATATTTGGAACAGTCAAGAAGATGCGTTAGCATCGACGGAAAATTTCCTTCACAAAAACGGATATAAGCAAAAGAACGGTTATTATGCTTATCATGTTGAGTTACCAGATAGCTTTAACTACCGAGACGTCTACATAACAAGACCAAAAGTGAGATCTTCATCGACAAGCTATGATAGAGGTACACTGAGCGATAACTTTAAACCGGCTAGTTACTGGATCAGTAAAAATGTTATGCTGGCTGATGGCCGTTCTCTTACCGAGATCTCTGAAATTGATCCAGCAGCTAAATACGCTGTTTTTGTTCCTATGGGTCATAAAGGACCAGCACTTTTGATGAGTGAAAATTACCTTACGTTTTATTCCTACAATCCCGCTATGGCTTACGTTCTTGCTATTGCACTATTTGCTGAGTCTCTTAAGAATGGATATAAATATCCCCAT
>CAZBDM010000431.1:0-4636 GCA_964490675.1 uncultured Oligoflexales bacterium | reverse complement strand
GCTCCTTATTTTATAAAATGTGAGCTCGAAGAATTAGGATATAGCAGCCCATTGAGTGAAGCGGTCATCTACTTTGTGGGAGTCTTCTATCAATTCTTTGACCTCGAATCAGATATACATTACGAAGGTCATCTCGATACTCGTTCGTTTGACTTTTCTCACGCAGATCTTAAATTATGGCAAAAAGCAATAAACAAATCTTGTCATCAGGGTTAGGAACATACTTATGATCATCTCTTTCGTCTATTCACACTCAGCGTTTATCCGCTAAGATATCAGCGAGGTTTTTTATAAAATATTATTGAGAAAAAGAGCACATGAGAAACATCAATTTTAAAGTCGCTGCATCTGTATTATTTACCGCTGCCATTATCTTCGGCGTGGTAAAAACAATAGAAAGCCAAGGAAATAAGGTTTATGACTTTGACTTTGTCGCTTTAGAAAATCAGAAGTCTATGCCACTGCAGCCTCTTGAGGGCAAAGTTGTCTTCTTTAAAGCATGGGCCACCTGGTGTACTGCATGTCGCCAGCAGCTCCCCTATTTCAATCAAGCTGCGCAAAGCCTTCCCAAAGACCGTGTTGCTGTTTTTTCGGTCGCAACAGACACTAAAGATGCAGTCACCGCATTCCTTAGGAGCAAACCTTACAGGTTTGAGACATTCCTAGATAACCGTAATTGGTTGCGCCGTGAACTCAATATGCGAGGCGTACCTACATACTATGTTTTTGACCAAAAACGGCGCTTAAAATACGCCTCTTCCGGCGCTAGTAACTCCCTATCCGGTGCTCTATCGATGGTCGATCAGTTACTACAGACTAGTCAATGACTGTAAATATATTAGGTTTTACTACTATAGGATTTACTTACTCAGTAGATGGTTTACAGCTGTAAGAACACCTTGAGGTAAGCTCACCTGCGGCTCCATTTCCACCATAACATCATGTCTCATGGGGAAATCGATTCTTTCGCATTTCTTCTCATCGATTTCTTGCCACCCATTCTCTAAACTATTCATATTCAAAAACTCGCAAAAGTCTTCTTCATTCGGAAAAAAACCTCGCACAACATCTACAGCGCTTTCTTCCAAACGATAGCAGCACTTACTTTCTAGTTGGTCACTGGTATTAGCTAAGAGACTTATGAACTGATTGAAGTATTTGCTATGAGTTCCTACAAACACATTGGCCTGCGGCGCCGAAGGAATCATTAGCTTACCTAAAGCGATGCTCTGAGAATAGGATGCTATACCAACTTGGCGATTATCTCCATCAAGTAAAGGCCCACCAGAATCTCCACTTCCAATAGAAGGTCCAAGGTCAGTATTTGCTTCTATCGATAAGGCTTTAGCATTCATACCTTTAGAAAAGGCACGCTCATTTATTAAGTCGTTTAAAAATTCTGCCTCCTGCGGATCTTCTGGCACACCACAAGGTGCCTTTGGACAGGTTCTCCCTAAAAACGCAATAAGATCATCGTTAATCGGGCTAGACTGATTGGCGCGCCGAAGATATCGAGACTCTATTATGATTTTAAAATCTGGAAAGTCGGAAGCAGATAACTTTTTCAAACGATCTAACTTACTAGTAATTGTATTGATTTTGTCATGCCCAGCTGTAGTTATTTGTTCTAGTGAGTCTATAGAATTCTGATCGGAAGGAATACGGCGCCGAAAACTAGTTCTTTTCGAAAAATAGCAGTCTTTTTGCGCGTCGCAAGAAAGAAAGTTTGGAGAGTATATTATATTAAATGAAGAAAAACCTGCGCCTTCCACAAACTCACTCAAGTCATATCTTTTTATACCGGCGCCCCGCCCTTCTGTTATGTTGTTTAACCCAAAACCCACCAGTTTAATCGTTTCGCCGCTTCTTAAAGGACTAATTCTTAAAGTGACTGGTGTAGCAAGCGGGGCAATCTCGTCAATGAACTCGATAGCCGCCATATCATAGATCGCCACTTCGCTTACATCGTTCTCATTATCAAATTTTTTGTGTATGTAGTATCTTTTAACCCTTTGGGGCTTTCTGTTAACCCAAATGACATCGGTTTTTAAAATATCTGATATACAATGTGCAGCCGTTAGAACTAAACGTTGAGATAGCTTGCTCCCGCTACAAGTATACAATTCGTTGTTGGCTGTTACGAACTGGAGGCTCACAACAAAAGGGAAAGGATCCTCCTCTGGCAATATTTCTTGATCAGAGGAAACCTTTAGCTTGCTGGAGTCCAGGCTTCTGCAAGCGACTACCCCCAGAATAATCATTAAGAGCGATCGAACAAAGTAATTCCGAGAAAAAGTATATAGAAGCAATTAAATACCTTTTTATTAAATACGTATTGACCCTTAAAGTTGATTCATAATGTCATGGTATATTAGACTAAAATAGCTGACGAGACCAGGCTTGTCACGGATGTAAAGATTGGTAAATGTATCAAGATATTTATTCAGCATCGACGGGAGACTTCCCACGTCTGCAAATATTGAATACACTGACGTGAAGCCAGATAGACGCATCAAAACTTACCGGTGCGTAGCCATGTTGGCGAGAACCTTCAAGATCGAACGGATAAAAAATGACAGCATATCAGAGTGATGCGGCGGAGATATGTGAGTCGTTGCTGCTGCCCCCTCCCCATAGACCCAAGTCGAACAAAACGATTGCCTCAGGTTAATGCTTTTTAATCTTCACCCACTAAAGGCATACTTACTGGATCTCTCGAAATAGAAAAATTCGCCCAAGGTAAAGCTTGCCGTTGATCAAGTTTGTAACCAAGGTAGACAAGATAATAGTCGAGGACTTGATTGGCTGTCTCTCGGTATCCTGCGAGTGTTTCGACGGAATCTTTGACTTCATCGATGATGACTTCTTTCACCGCCTCAAAAAGCCTCTCATCTTGGTGCCAATTGTCATCATCAATACGGTAACCAAAGCGCTGGGCCTGTTGCTGGACGACATCATAAGTATGTTGTAGATGAGACAGGTATGATCGCAATACTTTGTCTGTGCGCACGGTATTCATCGCTAAATCAAAATACTGATCAGGTATGTTATGATCAGCTTTAAAGTCTTTGGCAGCTAAAAAATCGTCAACATCGCCGCTATGTAATCCGAAGGCTCCATATCTTTTCGAGGGATGAACCATGACGAGCCAGAGGAACTCTCTTACGTCAATTCTGTCCTGAAACTGCTCAAGTAGATCTTGATAATAAGTACGCGCTCCGCCATCTGATTCCATTGCTAGAAAAAACTCATCTAGATTTTCAAAAGGAAAGATAAAATCCCCTCTTGAAGAAAATAAATTAAACATGCGCAGATAAATAGTCAGCGCTTCTTTGCCACTGTTAAAACGAAACATCAACTCTCGATCCTGCCAGGTGCGACTTGGATCTGCCCTTGGATCCAAACCGAAGGCCAGTTTAACCTCATTGGGAAAGACCCAAAACTGCTCACCGTCAGGAAAGAAACGCCCAGTACGCTCCCTCATATCTGTTTCTAGATTCTCGAGAACATCCCAAAACACGAGAAGGCGAATATATTCGAGAAGGCTATTTTTAGGAATGAGCTGCAGGAGGTTCTCAAAGTCGAGTTCGAAGTCGAGAAGCTGCGCAAGTTCGGCATTAATAGTAAGAAGCGCAGCCCTTAAAGAGACGAGTTGGTCAGGGCAGCAGCCATGATCTACTTGTACCGTATGACCATCTAAATCAATCGTTGGGTAACGCGCCACGAATGCTATCGCTCTTGCTTGAAAGATACCCAAAATACCCGTTTGATTCATTTCATGAAGCGCAACGAGAAAAGTTTGTGTCGGATCACTATCCGGAGGATCAGGATGATCGCGTTTTCCCTGAGCGTAGCGATCTAAAGCAAGTCGACTAAGCTGAGAAAGCCTTTGTCTTTCTGTCGGCGAAAAAACTCGGTAGCGTAGGTCAAATTCAGGCCTATTATCGAGAGCTATAACTTCACAAACTGGCAACAAATGCCTTTTCGGTTCATCTGCAGCATGGATCGCAAATGGATAAATTGAGATCATTACTATGAAAATGAATCTGTTACTCAAAGGTGGACCTCAATCCTCAAAGCGGGCGAACCGATATGACTAAAACAGGTTCTCCTGCTTCATCGTAATAGTGAAGAAGATCAAAAGTTCCTTCGATGCCATCTTCACCTCCGGGAGGAACCACATCAAAGTCACTAGAAAATAAAATCAAACCATCTGGAAGTGAGCCATCACCCTGTCGCACACTAGCTGCTATCTGACGTAATACGAGAGGGAGTTGCTCTTGCAAAGGAACAACATTTGAATATCTAGAGGGAGCGCTCTCACCATGTAGTGTGATCGCAGCGAGAGGATTTTTGCCGACACGATCCGCATGCACGTCTGAATCTGCCACCACTGTCGGGACATCGTCTGTTAGAGGTCGGTTACCTTCATTTACACTATTGCCAGTTGACTTGAAATGACGCCAAACGTCATAGCAGCTCGCTGCAGCAAAACCCAAACAGGTGGCGGCAGCAGGAACGAAATACCAAGGCACTAAATAATCCCCTACCTCGTAATAGCCATCGACAGGCCCCCAACTCATAGAAGGCATTCCAGCTGCCAAATCGATCAGAGCAGGTCCGAACATATAATGTG
>CAZBDM010000430.1:0-4645 GCA_964490675.1 uncultured Oligoflexales bacterium | reverse complement strand
TCTCAAGTTAAGTGTTAAGTGTTTTAGGAGCTATAAGTAATGTCAAAGAAACTTTTTGTGGGTGGCTTAAGTTGGGGCACCAAAGAGGACGAGTTGCGTGAAGCGTTTGAACGTTTTGGTGCAATTTCAGAAGTTCGAATCATCACTGACCGCCAAACAGGGCGATCAAGAGGGTTTGGATTTGTAACGTTTGATGAGTCGGGTGCTGCTGACGATGCCATTTCACAAATGCATGAATCAGAGCTTGATGGCCGTAACATCAAAGTCAGTGAAGCTGAAAATAAGCCTCGTGCTGGCGGCGGTGGTGGCTTCGGTGGTAACCGAGGTGGCGGTGGATACAACAAGCGCTACTAAGCTTGTCCATCAAAAACATGCTTTAAATATAGAGCCATCTCGTGAGAGGTGGCTTTTTTGTTTGGGTTTAAGTTTCAGATGCGCAGAACCCCTCTAAGCCTAGCGAAATTATAGTAGTCACAAGGGTCTTTAACGAAACAAATATGGTAGGCTCAAACATAGATAATGTGTCTTTCTAAATGAGTATATCCAAAAGCTAAAAACACAGATGCAAGAGCCAACTGAAAAGAGTAATCCGCTGTCATTTTTCGTACATATGGCAAATAACAGAACACTCCACCATCAATGAAATCAGATAGTAAGCCTGGTCAAAAAATTGCTGTTCATTAAACAGTGAGTTGTTTTTTGAGGAGGATTAAAAGTGATTCAGAAAAAATTTTTAATCTTTTATTTGATAACAAAATTTACCCTAGCCTGCAGCCCCTCTATGTCTGATGATTCCCAGATTAGTCAGTCTGAAGGTTCGGAATCATTAAGTTCCTCAGAATGCTCTCAAGAGGTAGCGAGAATTAAGGAGTCTGTTCAACGTTTACCTCCAAACCAGAGCTCCTTTGAGCTAGAAGAATTGGTCCCCAAAATTGAGAAAATATGCCAAGTTCAAAGCGCAGAAAAAATCGCCTTCTATTACCTTACCGCTGATACACTTCAGAAATCTGGCCGCCCTGATAGAGCCGTAAAGTATATCGAAAAAGCTCTCGAGAATGAACCTGATCTAGCGAGCCTTCCAGAAACCAAGCAGAACGAGTTCTACCTTACGGCGGCGAAAGTTTACTTAGAAAACGGCTACTATCAAGAAGCCTTAGAGTTTACGGAGAAAAGTGCATCTGCACAACAAATAGCTGATTCTCTGCAGCGTATTATTGATGCTGCAAAGGATATTGATGGAAGCCTCCCTGGACCTTTTACGGTTTTTTTACAAACGGCTAGAGACTTTGACGAGGCAAAGAAAATGCTTCAACATGCCGCCAATACACTCGGCATAGAACCTTCGGCTCTAATCCTGTACACAGACGATCAAAAAACACAATATTGGATAGCACACGGAGAAGGGCTTAGCTGGCGTGGTGCCGTACCCAAGATGACTACGGCTAGAGAAACGGGTTATCCAAGGGCTAGTATCCGATCAATTATAACTAGGAGCAAGGTTAAACTTTAGATCGCACTGCTTTCCATAAGCGATCAAATCATGGGTTTGCTAAACCAAATGATCTCCAAAGAATCGTTAGGAGCTGACATACAAATCGTTGTCAAACTGAAGAGTCAGCGGTGCGGAAATGAATGACATAGACATTCTGCGGTGTCATCTGGCTGATGAGTTCACCGCTTTCCTATATAAACTCCTCTATCATTAAACCCTTCTTTTTCGAAAGAAGGTTTAAGTCCAGCGGATTCCATTGATTTTAACATTTCTTCCTGAGTAAACAGAGACAACTCATGGATTTCAGTAAAATATCTAACTCCTTTGCTTGCAGTACCTACGAGGTAATGAAATTCAATATAAGTCATTCGATCTCTTGTCTCACTTACCCCCATTCGGCAGACTTTAAAATTTGATTCATCCACAGTTTGCATAAAAGTATTACGTTTGGTCCTTTCATCAGGTGTAAACCAAGGCTCTATGATAACAGTGCCGCCTTTTTCTGTATGTTCTGCCATACAAAGGAATGCAGAGTTAAGATCCTCTAAGCTTTTCATGTATCCAATAGAGCTAAAAAGAGACATAACGACATCGTATTTCTTATCAAGTGAAAAAGTCTTCATATCACCCTGGGTATAGTTGCCTTCTGGGTTTTTTTCTCTGGCGAGACTTAAAAAATCAGAGTTGATATCTAGGCCGTCAACTGAAAAGATTTGCTTTAAATATTTAACGTGCTCATGTGTCCCACACCCGATATCTAGAATAGTTTTTGCTTCAGGGCTATGTTTTTTGATGAGCGATTTAACTTTCTCTGCTTCTAATTCATAATTTTTCCATTTATAGATTTTATCGTAAAACTCAGCGCTTTCTTTAAACATTTCTCTTTCCATATGTACTAATTATTTTACCTTAATATCTAGTATAGAGATGGTTGATGGATCTTCACTAGTAGTTACCAAAAGCCTTCCGTAAAAAGCGATGAATCCCGTGTCCCTAGGCAAAACCTTCGGTCACATACATCACAGGGCAATTGCCAAAGCGCAGCTTGAGGCCATGTTCTTTTGCAATGACTATAGCTATAGCATCGGGAGTATCTGCTCCTTGATGGATCCAAACGTGTTTAATACCATGGTGCGCCGCCGACTCAACCTAAGCCGCCGTCTGCTTAGCCGGCACCTCTATAACAATACCGTCGACTGGTTCTGGCAAGGAAGCAAGGTCTGGATGATTGAGCACGGTGACCATATCGACATCCGTGAAGACGGTCATCTTCGCCAAGAAGTTAATTGAAAATCCTAGTGAGGGTCAACCGTAAGAAAAAGACCTGCAGCGCTAAGGGGCGTCGCAGTGCTTCTACTCAGGCATCAGTGAAGAGTGGTGCTCTACGATCATCCAGCGTTTGCCATTCCATCGATAAACAAAGGTAAATCTTGCTTTTGCAACGTTGCCACTTGCAAAGCTAAAGCTGTAGAGGCCAGAGTTTATAGCAATCTGATCAAAAGTCCTGATATTTGACTCATCAATTTTGCCCACTGGTTTCTTCGAGCAAAAATCTACAAAATAGCTATTTATTTCAGCGTGACCATGACGGACCTTGTTGGAGCATGTTGGGAGCAAAATACCGTCCGCCTCATAGAGCTCTGTGACGTTCGTAGGATCACCAGATTGTATGGCTCGATTCCATTCCTCAAAAAGTAAACCAATTTCATCGCCATTATTTACTAATTCTTCAATCATCTCATGTACCTTTTAAATAATCCTTTTTAAAAGTTTACCATAAGCATTCCCTCGGCTGTAACCGCTGCTCTCAGAATGTTTTTTTGGATGTATCAATGAAAAGACTAAAAAGCCAATTGTTTTAATGCAAACGAATAGCGTTAAATCTCCAACCGCCGATGAAGACGATCGCACTTCAGCTGATCGCACTCCCGGCGATCCCCTAAGGGAGCTGACAGTCAATCAGTATCTTAGTGCAGGACTGGTCTCACATAACGGTTCCTAACGCCGCAGCGCCGTCATCGTGAAACACGGTGTTTTTGTCACAGCCAAGCGTCAAAAAATTTGATCTTCATACAGTTTTTGGCTATTTCAACACAAGGGAATAATATCTATTTTTTACTGCGGTTTTTTCTCAAGGTAAGACTTAAGATCCTCCAGGTCCCTAATAAGACACTTTTTAAGTGTACCTTTCATAAGCAACATCACAGGAGCCATAAGCTTGGCAAGAAGTGTCTCAGGAGTCGATCTAAAAGTTTTTGACACTAAGACTGCACCTTCGGTCTCTTCTAGAAGAACGGAGGAATGATAAAGACAGCCGGAATTTCGCGCCTCTGACATATAAGAGTCATTTTCAGTCGCTTCAGTAATCCACATGGTCTCTGTTGCTTCTTTCCCCATAAACTTTCTAAGTTCTTTCCATTTTAAGCCTATAAGACCTTTTTGAGGCCTTTCAATGATTTCTATATTTTTAATATCTTTAAAAAACCTCCGCTAATCGCTCGATATCTGAAACAGCTTTCCACACTTTTTCGTGAGAAGTGGTGATTTCAATTTGAGCTTTAATAAACATATTCATTCCTTTTAGCTTTGCATTGATTTACCGATCAAAACACTCTCAGACAAGGATCTCTGTTCCATTTAGGTCATTTCCCTACTTTTGAAGAGTCGTTTTTCGTCATACAAAAATACCTCAAATGTAAAAACTAGACTCGAAAAAAATGAAAGCAAAAGACGATTGCGGAAATTTTCAGGATAGTTGCCGCGTAGATTCACGCTGCAGTCTTGTTACATGACTCCGACTTTCCTTTCAAGGGATTTAACGAAACCTCTCCGATGTGATCCCAGTTTCTTGTTTTCCCACTCCACCGATTCGGCATTCGTTTCCTCGCTTGCTCGTAGACTTTTCTTCGATTGGCCATGATCGCTTTGTCCTCGCCGCGATGGCGTGACCCAGGCGTTACGAATTTGATGCCGCTGTGCAAATGCTCTTCGTTGTACCAATAGACGAATCGTTTCACCCATGACAGCGCCGCAGAAGCATTCTCAAACGGTTTCGATGGATACATACGACAATACTTCGTCGTCTTAAAAAGCGCCTCGGAATAGGGATTATCGTCACTCACCGATGGCCTGCTAAACGACGGCATGACGCCT
>CAZBDM010000429.1:4256-4645 GCA_964490675.1 uncultured Oligoflexales bacterium | reverse complement strand
TCCGCTGATGTCTTGAAAGATAAATTCAAGATAACCTTTACCAAGGTCATTTCTCTTTAAAGTGATCTCACTTTCAATAGGAATCCATTTATCAAAAAGCTCGCGAGATTCTTCTCTTGCGAAGCTATAACCATCGACAAGCCGCATGTATTTCACGCCAGGTTTGGTCTCAATTTTAAAGGTTACTTCTCGCCCACGGACTAGAAGTCCATCTTCTGAAACTACAGATACTTTGCCAGCAGGGTAAGGGTAAGCCGTTAGATTGAAGTCAAGATTGATATTTTCACTGACTTCCACCTCTTTTTTGGTCTCGGGGATATAATTGAGAAGTCTCGAACTTGCACGTATATCATAGTTTCCACGGGGAAGATCGAGATAGTAACGTCCTT
>CAZBDM010000429.1:0-4246 GCA_964490675.1 uncultured Oligoflexales bacterium | reverse complement strand
ACCCTGTAACAGCCACCAGACTTCCCTCATAGGTGGCGTCCTCTTCAAGGATGACCTGGCCGCTTACTCTGACCATAGGTTTCAAGTAAATATGACTTAGCTCCTCTATTTTTCCAGCTTGAATGTCTAGTTTTTTAGTGACTGCTTGTCCTTGATTAGCTTCGATGAAAACTTGATACGTACCTGGGGCAAGATCAGGAATAAAAAAGCCGCCCTTTTCGTTGGTATAGCCAGCCGTTTCTTTGCCTAAATAGACTTTAGCTAGAGCTGCTGGCGTACCAGATTCAAAGAGGACGCGTCCAAGGAGAGCGCCTTTGTTACTGTTTGTTGCGGTTAAAGGGATGCCAAAGAGATTGCGATAGTAGTCGCGTTTATGATCTAGCTCCCCTTGAGAACAAGAAAATAAGAATAAAGCTATGATGAAAAGCCTGATGTTGTTGACTTTTTTCATTATGACCCCCTTTAAATTTTTAGTCCCATAAGAATACGCCCACTAATAGATGACAGCTTCTCCTGGCGATCATCTATTTTTATCGATACCGAATTGACGGGAAAGATATCCAATTCAATTCCTGAATACACATCACGAAAAACCTTGTTGATAACCCATCCACTGGTAAGAGTAGGGTAGTTCATATTTAGTTTTTGATGGGGGCGTTCAAATGAGCTATTTGAAACCTGGCGTTCGAGAGACATGGTTTCAAATCCTACACCCAATGAAATTTGCATATGTCTACGAGGATAGAAACTATACCCCAACTCGCCGCGATAGGCCTCGATTTGATAGCGATATATAGTTTTCTGCTCATCTATGGTTTCTTGTCCGTCATAGCTCCGGAAATGATACTTGAAAGTGAGATAAAAGGGGCTGCCTAAAACATCAATAGCCCGTAGCGCCAATCCAGGAGCTAAAAAATCTTGTCTCTGTGAAGAATCAAGATGTGTCGGAGCAGGCAAAAGGTAGACTCCGGTTTCAAAGCCGTAGCCGGGAGGTCTTTCCAAAAGAGATGATACTGAGTAAGAGTGGTTGGCTTCTAAAAAAAACTGATGGTCTAGCAATGGCTGCTCTCGATATTTAGGATCTACGAGGGTGAGTTTAATGTGACCGCCTTTGGCTAACTTGGGTTGCCACAGGCTTCCTTTAAGGTTGCCATCAACATAAACCTCCAGATCTCTAAAATGACTATTGTCGGCAAAAATTAAGGGGCGAGCTTTTTGATTGATTTGGCCTTTGAGAATGATCGGATCTATGCCACGCATATTAATGAGAGCGGTGGGTGTTTGCCGTCCTCTTGTATAGTCATAAGTTTTTGAACGCGCGAATTCATGGGCCTCAAAGAGAGAAACAGCTCCGTCCTGGTTGCTATCGTAGCTAGTTAAGCCTTTGATTAGAAAATGGGTATAAATATCATTTTTTAGGACCTCATCTTCGCGAGCTGCCTCACTCCAAGCGCTCGCGGAAAGAACCATCATAGCTGAAGATGCTTGATAGAGAGGCTTGGGAAAAAATCCACTTTTTAGTGATAAGGCTTCCTTTTGTATTTCTGGGGGAAGTTGAGATTTACCAGTTCCAGAGTGGCAAAGGGCAAGGATGAGGGCTTTTTTTCTCGACTTCATGCGGCTTATTCGATTGATGAGGTAATCAATCGCAAGGCCAGTGTCACTTACTTTTTTGAATTGTGTGTCTTTGAGGGCGGCAAAACGTTCCAGTTTTTTGGGGTTGTCGTAGTCAAGAGTTCCGTGGGTTGAAAAATAAATGAGAATCACATCTTCTTCAGAAGAATTCAGTGATTCCAATAAGTCGAGTGCTTTTAAGACACCGGCAAGGGTGGCATCGCCTTCTGTGAGTTTTATATAACGATCTTTTTTTGAAAAATTGTTCTCTTTTAAAAACCTATAGACATCCTCAACATCTTTATTGGGGTATTTTAAATCTTGGAAGTCACGATCGTCAAAGTTGTTGACGCCGACAATCAAAGCTAAACGTCGTGGTCTAAAAGCTTCCTCTACTTTTTCTTTAGGTAACTTGATGCTCATTACATTTGAGTCAACAGCTGGAGCTGAGGGGGTTAAACAGATAATTATAAAAACAGCCAAGCTAAAGCTTTGTAGGTACGACTTCAAACTCAATTTCATGCAGTCCTCTTTTTTCTGTCGCATTATCATCATTAAAGTTTAACAAAACACGATGTCTTCCGAGTTCTTCGGGAGTGTAAGCAATATAGCTATCCCCTTGCCGAACGTATTCTTTCAATTCATCAAGTAAATAATTTTCAACCAGTGTGGTTTCCCTTCCTAAGGGGTCTTTTGCTTTAAGTGTGATCGTCGAATGAACGATGTTTTGGCCACTTGTTTCTATCGAAAAGATAATCGCTGAACCAAGCGTTACGTTCATTCCTTTTGAACCCGATATGATGTTTTTTTGACTGTCTATCACTGCAAAACGTAGGTGAGTATCAACGATCATTGGAGCCGTCGCTATAGAATTTTTTAGGGTTTGCTGGGGAGCTTGGCTTGTATTTGACGGCCATGAATAGACGGTCAGAATAACAGCAGCTGCAAGAGTGACGACGGCAAAAAGTGGCTTAGGAGTGAAACGATAGATCTTTGCTTTTTCTCGAGACTCAAAAACAGGACTTTCAGAGAGCTCATTCCAAATGCGATCGCGCATAGCTATATCGTCAGTGGTCAATTTTTCTTGGTCGTTTTGGGCTTCATCACTTAAAACAGTTTCTAACCGTTTACGAAAGCTGTGGATGTGACTGCTTTTTGAGTTAATACTGAGTAACTTCATGTCATCACCTTTTTTATTCTCTTGTCTTTTGATGTAAGTAGGGTCTTGAAGTCCATATTTTTAAGGTTATTGACCTTTGTTTCTTCTGTTGTTTGTCTCTCTGCAAATTCTGATTTGATTGTTTCGCGAAATCGACCCAACCAGGTCGTTAATGTTGAGACTTTTTTACCACTGCTTTGCGCAATTTCTTTCAGGCTAGAGCCTTCTAGATAAAATTGCCTTATAGCGTTTCTTTTTTCCGGTGGGTTTACTTGGCGTATTTTGTCTATGACTGCTTCACATAGTAAGTGACGATCGACTTTCTCCTCTAGGGTGTGCTCTTCCGCATCTTCTACGTCGCGATTTTCATCAAGACTCAACCATTCTCGACCAGTTTTCTTTTGAATATAACGGGCTAACTGCCGTCGAGCGATTGTCAAAACCCATGCAGGCGCAGCTTGGCGATCTTTTAGACTCGACCAACTTTTCAATGCTTCTGCATATGTCTCTTGTACAATGTCTTCGAGATCTTCTTCACTTCGCACGCCAAGCCTGCGTAAATGTCCTAACACCATAGGAAATGTTTGCTGATAAAATGATTTGTACTGCGCAAGTTGGTCTTGCATAAGTTTTTTCCAAGTTCTTAGTCTTTTTAGTATCTACTGACACCCCACTATAAATAAGTGGGCAATGAGTCTCAACATGTCTCAGTGCAAGAAAAAAAAATTTTTTGAGACAAATCTGCGTGCATCAACCACCTATTAAACAGAACAGCTAAACAACATAGATTTGACAATTTGGAGGTTTTTGTTATGAAAAACAGTGTGTTGAGTGGTTTGGTGGTGTTAGCATGTAGTTGGGCAGGTCTAGGATTGGCGGCTTCTGATCATCCAGGAAGTGATGATCCTCTTCCGCCGATTCCGGAACCCGTGTTCGACTCAAGCCTATCCATTGCTTATGCTTCAGTGTTTCTTCACCATAACGGTTCTGATGTTTACGACTGGCTAGAGGTCGAAGCTTATCGTTTTTGTGAAACAGATCCAGATCCGATGCCTATTCCTGAACCATTGCTCTCACTAAAGAAGCAAAGCGGTGACGACGATGTTTCTCAACCGGGAGACGGCGATAATGACTTGCCTTGTGATACTTCGGTTTATTTCACAACCTCCTACGAAGCTTTCGAATGTCCTGATGGTCAGGTTTACTTCGTTCGCAGTGGGCTCGGTGCATACATGCACTCTCCTACAGACGGTACCATTTTCCATTGGGGAGAAAGCGAGGCTTGTGATGATGGACAGTGGCCAGAGCCAGAGCCTGCAAAGTCTAAAAAACGTCCTCTTGATTTAAACAGCTTAAAAATCTTGAAAAAGAGATGGACACCCGGATTAAGGAAGATGCTAGAATCGATCAAAAACAGACCGAGATGGATCGGACTATCAAGGAAATTGAAAGAGAGACTGCTGAGCTGCTTCG
>CAZBDM010000428.1:2271-4660 GCA_964490675.1 uncultured Oligoflexales bacterium | reverse complement strand
CAATAATCACAGTAATTTGCAGCCTGTTTTTTGAAGCTTCCATAAGTTACATCGTGCCTATATAAATCTAGCCTTTTCCGTCGCCATTTGTTAGACATTTCAGACATTTCTAATTTATTTGGAGGCTGCGCTCTGATCACCTTATGTAAAGAAACATTAGCCGCATTACGTTGCAAATTAGTCCTATCTTGGCTTTTGATTATGGCTTTATCCGCATGCACGTCAACCCCCAATGAAACACCTTACGGGCTTCAAGAGGGCTATCAAAGTTACATCCCCACTCGTATTGCCGTCATGAACTGTCAGTTCTGGCCCGCTGCTCTGAGGTTCGACGCCCTGCCCTTGACCAATGTAGATAGCAAGCTTGTTGATGATTTATGCGTCAAGTACGACCAACATATTATCCGCGGTTTTAGTAACCAACCTTACATGAAAGGTTTTACACCGAAAGTCATCGATCAACTTCTCAAAAGAGCTGGCAAATCAAATCTTATGCAAGAGATCAGTACCGTTTGGGCTTTCAAAACAGACGACTGTAAAAGATGCAAAAATGTTCCATCCTTTTACAACGAGTCGATTTTAAGCCGTACAGCTTGGCGCCAATGGTTGAACGACTTTAGCAAGGCAACCCGGCATAGCGATGCCATCTTATTTCCCTACGTTGACTTTATGTACGAGAAAACAGTCAACGACCGAGGTTTAGTGATTGCCAAACGTGCCATCGGCATCTCTTTACTTCTTATCGACACAAATAACGGCCTATTGATTTGGTCCGGCAGCCAACAAGGCGTGCTTACCAACCAAAGACTCGAGAACAGAGAAACCGCTAAAAAAGTCTCATACCCCAAATGGAGCGATGTTTACGACAGAGTGCTTAATGAAAGCTTGTGGCGCTCCTTTCCTGGAAGACAAGTGTTTTAAATCAACCTGACAGAGGATCTCATTGTGAAACAGCCCGAAAAATTTAAAACCCTCTCAGACATGCGTCAACAAGCCCTCGCTGGCGGCGGTGAAAAACGTGTTGAAAGTCAGCATAAAAAAGGAAAGCTCACGGCACGTGAGCGCATCCACCTCCTCATGGACGAAGGAAGCTTCGTCGAACTCGATGCTTTTGCAATCCACGATTGCCCCGACTTTGGCATGGCAAATAAAAAGTTCCTTGGTGATGGGGTGATCACCGGCTGGGGGACTGTGTCTGGTCGACTGGTTTACGTTTTCGCCCAAGATTTTACAGTTTTTGGTGGCAGTCTATCTGCCATGTTCGCAAAGAAGATCTGTAAGATCATGGATATGGCCACACAAAATGGCGCTCCTCTTATCGGCCTTAATGATTCAGGCGGAGCCCGCATCCACGAGGGAGTCTCAAGCCTTGGTGGTTACGCCGATATCTTTTTGCGTAACACTAAAGCAAGTGGTGTTATCCCACAGATTTCACTGATCATGGGGCCTTGCGCTGGAGGCGCTGTTTACTCTCCTGCTATAACTGATTTTATCTTTATGGTTGACCAAACCAGCCATATGTTTATCACCGGCCCCGATGTAATCAAGACCGTAACCGGCGAAGAAGTCAGCTTTGACGAACTAGGGGGATCAGTGACCCACACAGCAACGAGCGGAGTTGTCGACGGCCGTTATGCCAATGAAGTGGAAATCATTGAAGAGACTAAAAAACTTCTCAGTTACATCCCCTCAAACAACCTCGAATCACCGCCCTCATCGGAGGCGCCGGAAAACAGTGAAGATCCATCTCTCCAGCAAGCCTTAAGCGTTGCAAAAGAAAATCTCATGAGTATCGTTCCAGAGAACCCCAACCACCCGTATAAGATGATCGATGTCATTGACAACGTCGTGGATCCTGAAAGTTTCTTTGAAGTGAAAAAAGACTATGCTTCTAACATGATCACAGGCTTCGCAAGACTCGCTGGCAAATCAATCGGTATTGTCGGTAACAATCCTGCTAGCCTGGCCGGCGTTCTTGATATCAATGCTTCTGTCAAGGGAGCCCGTTTCGTTAGGTTTTGCGATGCCTTTAACATTCCGATCGTCACTTTTGTTGACGTGCCCGGCTTTCTTCCAGGCACAGACCAGGAAAAGGGCGGAATCATCTCTCATGGGGCCAAACTTCTCTACGCCTACTGCGAAGCAACTGTACCTCTCTTGACGGTCATCACTCGCAAAGCTTACGGCGGAGCTTATGATGTCATGGCTTCTAAGCATATCGGTGCCGACCTTAACCTGGCTTGGCCGAATGCTGAAATTGCTGTGATGGGTGCCGAAGGTGCCTGCAACATTATCTTCCGAAAGGAAATCAAGGAAGCGGAAAACCCAGAAGACAAGCGCGCGGAACTTCTCAAAAACTACAAAGATAAATTTTACAATCCCTACGTCG
>CAZBDM010000428.1:0-2261 GCA_964490675.1 uncultured Oligoflexales bacterium | reverse complement strand
AGTCGCAGCCGGAAAAGGCTATATCGACGCAGTGGTCTTCCCTAGCGAAACCCGTGATTATCTCATTCAAGGTCTTTTCGCTACACGATCAAAACGAGCCGAAAGACCGTCACGTAAGCACGGTAATATTCCTCTTTAATGAAGGAAGGATGAAAAGTGACTGACAGACCGATTAAAAGAGTCCTAATCGCAAACAGGGGTGAGATAGCTGTACGAATCATACGAGCTCTGAGAGATCTTGGCCTTGAAAGTGTCGCCATCTACTCAGATGCCGATCGTTTTGGAAAAGCGGTTGAAATGGCTGATTATGCTGTCCACCTCCCCGGTAACACCTCTGCTGAAACCTATTTGGACATCGAAAAGATCTGTCAGGCTATCAAGGCGAGTGGTGCCGACGCGGTTCATCCTGGATACGGGTTCTTATCTGAAAGTGACGCTTTTAACCAAGCCGTCAGTGCTCTCGGTGTCAAGTTTATCGGTCCAACGATTGCTTCAATGCGACTTATGGGTAACAAAATCGAAGCTCGTTCACTGATGAAAAAGCACGATATACCGATGGTCCCAGGAATCGCTTCAGCTATCCAGTCCGTCGAAGAACTGAAAAAAGCGGCCTCTGAAATTGGCTATCCAATGATTCTCAAAGCTGCTGCCGGTGGTGGTGGTCGAGGTATGAGAGTTGTAAGAAAAGATGAAGATCTTGAAGAAGCCTTTAAGAGCTGCAGTCGTGAAGCACAAGACTATTTTGGCAATCCAGACGTATTCTGCGAATACTTTATCGAGCATCCGCGACACATTGAGTTTCAAGTGCTTTTCGACGAACACGGTAACGGTGTCCATCTCTTTGAACGGGATTGTTCCGTGCAAAGACGTCATCAAAAACTCTTTGAAGAAGCTCCTAGTACTTTTTTAACCGACGAGCAACGCCGGAAACTTGGTGATATTGCAGTTAGAGCTGCCCAAGCTGCTGGTTACACGGGAGCCGGCACGGTTGAGTTTATCTGTGAAAGCCCAGAGAAGGCTTTTTTCATGGAAATGAATACAAGAATTCAAGTGGAACATCCAGTTACGGAACTGATTACAGGAGTTGATCTGATCGCCGCCCAAATCAAGATTGCCATGGGGCAGCCACTGCCGTTTAAGCAACAAGATATCAAACTAAGGGGTTGGAGCCTTGAGGCGCGCATTAATGCAGAAGACCCTGCGAAAGGTTTTTTACCGATGCCTGGTCGGGTTGATAAACTTGTCATGCCAGCTGGTCCTTTTGTGCGTGTCGATAGTCATCTCTACCCTGGATATGAGATTCCTAGTTTTTATGATTCGATGATTGCAAAACTAATTGTTTGGGGAAGCAGTCGCGAGGAAGCGATTGGTCGTATGCGCAGAACCCTTGCGGAATGGAAGATTTCAGGAATACCGACGACGATTAAATTCCATGAAGCATTACTTAAGAATGAAATGTTCCTGTCAGGAGATTTTACCACCAAGTTGATTGAAGAGAACCAAAGTTATTTCGATCATGCCATGCTCGATGAGGAGGAGCAGGAAGAGGCGGAAGCTGCGCTCTTGGCAGTCATCCTAGCTCACCAGCAGGAACAAAAATCAAAACCAGCACTCAACGCGCAAGGGCGATGCGAATGGGCCGAGCGAGCGCGTGCTGAAGCTGTTAAACCGCTTTAAAAGAAAGACTGAAGCTTATGAAGTGGCTTGTAACCATCAACGAAAAGAAATACTACATCAAAGTCCCCGACCGTATCGTTAATGGCGTCGCCTTTGAGGCTAAGCTGGGCGATCAGGAACTGACACTGCGCTGGCAATCCGAATCAGAGAGCCTGTATTTGATCGAGCGAAATGAATTTGGTCAGTTCGAAAAAAGACTTTCGGTGCGCAATAAGGCTCTGACACGCTATCCTGGCGAAGCGGAATATCATTGGGAGACCGAGCTTGTCTCTCACGCAGCGAAGGTAAAGTCAGGAAGGGCATCACGCTATGTCGAAGGCCAAGAACAAAGAATGTCTTCGCAAGCTCAATCAGGTTCTACCGTTCGGTCAAATCTTACCGGCAAAGTCCTGGCGGTGCAGGTAAAAGAAAACGATCAGGTCGAAAAGGGTGATCTGCTTTTCGTCGTTGAAGCGATGAAAATGGAAAACAAAATCGAAGCGGAAGTGGCCGGAGTCGCCCACAAAATCAAGATCAAACCAGGCGATAAGGTCAATGTTGGCCAAGTTCTGGCGGTGATCGAATAAAATGTTTAAGAAGAGACC
>CAZBDM010000427.1:3294-4661 GCA_964490675.1 uncultured Oligoflexales bacterium | reverse complement strand
ATGACCTGGAAGAGCTTTTGCCTTTAAAGCAAGGTGGGTAAAAAAAGCCGCTTACTTTGCAACCCTCTCCCGAAAAGCTTCTGCGTTTTCCTGGTGAAGCTGAGGAAGGATGTCAGTAATTTTATGCTTCAATTCTGGGTTTATCCAACTAATGGAGGCTGAAGAATCTATGGATTCTAAAACGGTATTCTTGCACATGCTATATGCGTACTTGGGAAAGCCTCCAAAGAGAATGATGAAAATAGTTAATTCGAGAGTCTTCACTTAAACCTCAAGTAAGAGGGTTTTTTTTGTCTTGAAAAGCTATTAAATATATTGAGTACTAAATGAAAATTGCCATATGCTTTGCCGTAAATCTAAATTAAACTCAAGTTCATTTCTATTATCCTAACATTATGGTAATCTTTGGCTCGATTATTATTTTATTTTCATTTTATCATTCTTTTGAGTGGCCTCTTACCTAAGGCCTTGTTTGGTCAATAAACGTCAACCAATCAACAGGCATCTGGCGAAAAGAAACTAAAGACGTCAAAAGAAGCTGAAGAATCACAAAGAGGTGAAGTAATGGCTGTCAGAATTGGAATCTGTGGAGATCTAGAAGAAACCAAATGGGAACTTGAAAAACAGTTCAATAATACACGTAACTGGAGGAGCACTCCTGGTTTCGCCTCAAAAAAAGAGGCTCTCGACTGGCAAAAATCTAAAAGTGAAGAGTTAAATTGTAAAACCGTAAAGGAAAGAAAGGCGCCCAGAAATCCGAGGGGTTTTTGGTTTGGGTTTTATTTTGAGCACGATGGCCCCAGAAGATAGTAGACCCGAGTCTTAGCATCAAATACAATCGCTGATGGTAATGGTTACAAGCAAAGGGCTTTGGGTCTATTGTGCATTGATGGTGCTTGACTTTACTTGATTCGGGCGGTTACTGGTTGGCGGAATTGGAATAACAGAATGTGTGATTCTCGCCAACTATAGAATGTTGACTAACAATACGGAGTAAAATTACTCAGCATCATTTGAACAAAATCCGGCGGCAAGTTTATACTTTGCATCATTAGAGCTATCGATCGCACATCGTAGATAGAGAACAACTTTGGTTCTTAAATATTCCACGCCATCATCGATCTCATCAAATGTTTCAGTTTCGAAATAAAGACCGCCATCTGTGCATTCTTCTTGCCAGTTAAAAGTAATTTCGTAGTCGGTTTCAGAGTCATAGCTACCGACAGGCACTTCGCCATCTGAAGTAGAGATCGCTTTGAGGATGCTGATCCCACCGTTGTCAATTTGTACTTCAGATACGATCTCACTAACAGCGTTGCCGTGTTCGTTGATTCCCTTAAGTTCTACATTTTCACAAGCTTGATAGT
>CAZBDM010000427.1:837-3284 GCA_964490675.1 uncultured Oligoflexales bacterium | reverse complement strand
GGCGTAGCCAATGCCAACGCTAAAAAAGTAACGAGTGTTTTCATGTCTTCTCCTTAAAAGTTTTAAAAGGTCCAGCTTTCTAGGCGATAGTCTTACAGCGCAGGACAAGACACGACAAGCAAATTAATACTAGTTTAAAATATCTATAAAAATTTTTAAGATAACCATGCCGTTTCTTTGTTGTTCCTTAACCAATGTTGCGCAACGCTGGCTCTTTAAGGGCAGGAGTATTCCAGTAAAACACTTCTTTTTGAAGGGAATTGAGCAGGATTTTAACGTTTTCAGCTGAGTTATTTTGTATCAGTTACGTCTGCTTTTGCATCAACTTTTGTCGTCTATAGAGGACCAGAGAATAGCTTTCCCCCATTGATCGAAAAAATGTAACAATGCAGAAAACTCTTCAGAAGATGCCTAGAAAGAAGAAATATAAATTGAAGATATAGAAACATCAGACACCACTGCTGAAGACGACCAGATAGATTCCCAATGGGTTAAAGGAGTTAACTTGACTTTCAATAGGGGTCATTTTAAGCAAAACTTAACAGTCTTTGCTTGTGCGTTCATCGACAATACAAAATTTGAAATCGTTATGCTTTTCTCCGACTTGGAAGGCTAAGATTTTAATCAGATAGATTGAATGAGACTTGGAGGAAATATGCACAAAGGCTCATGCATATGCGGAAAAATTAAAATCGAGATAAAAGGCGACCTCAAACCCCTGCATGCTTGTCATTGTTCTATCTGCAGAAAAGGCTCTGGTCACATCGGAGCCGGAACTGACATCCTCCGAGAAAATCTTACCATTTATGGTGAAGAGAACATAACTTGGTACCAAAGTTCAAATTGGGCAAGAAGAGGATTTTGCAAATACTGTGGAGCGAACTTATTTTTTGACCCCATCAACAAAGAAGAAGTGCCTTGGACAGGTGTCTCGATGGGAGCTTTTGATGACGAAACAAAGGTTAAAATTGAAGAGCATATTTTCGTCAAAGAAAAAGGAGACTACTACGAACTGTCTGATGATCTGCCGAAAAATACGCTATACCCCGGACATGCAGACAATGTCGTTTTATAAGAGCCAGTAGAAGACAGTCACTCAGATACTCGCCACAAAAGAATACAAATTGTCATTAAAAGGACTGGGGTCTTCTATAAAACAAAAATGACCGTTGCCAGCATTTAACCAGTTTGAGAGACACGCAATCGGTTACTGGCCCGGTGGATTTGTTAAATCCAAAATGGCCAAGTAAGAGAAAAAGTGACAAAATTATGGGACAAACTTTTTCTATGTTGATTTATATTTGGGAATTCCATTGCTGCTGAACTATATGGCAAAGGGTTAAATAATGAACAATACATTCAGGTGTTTATATAGGGTTGCCGCCCTCATTTCGATAGCTCTTGGGGCATCCAACTGCCAACCCAAAAATGGCAGTTCCAGCCCCAGCTTTGCTGATACCCTCAACTATATCAAAAAGAACGGTTTTCCGTCCCTTGATGAGATCATGCCAGAGCTGCCCGAACAATTTTCTTATATTGAGGGCATTAATAGCGACTCATTCGGCCATCCGCAAGTACCAGTGGACTTTACCGGTCTTTCCCTTAATCCTGAACTCAACTTGACGGCAAATGATTTTGATCAACTTCTCGACGATGCAAAGGGGCTGTCAGCACAAGGTTTCTCGGAAGCAAGGCGCATAGAAAATCTGACGCGCAACTACTTGTCACCAGTTTTCGATCTCCTCAGCCAAGCCAACGTCTTCCAAAAGCAAGCGTCAGGGTCTTCTAGTAGCTCAACAGGAGGCACACAACTCTTACAATCAGGATCAGTGGTCGAAAATATCTTTTCAGAACTCACCAACCAATTAGAGTTTCTCGTCAGTCTTCCCGAGATTGACGGCATGCCTCACTATCTCACTCTCAGCGCTGAAAAAGGACAAGAAAGCATTCGGATTTCTGGTCTTTGGGATCCTGTCAAAATAGGTTTGACACAAGAAGCGGCCAGCACGGATCAACTGATGACTGGCTTTAGCATTAAAGTCAGACTTGTGGCGATAGATGACTATGAGTTTGACCTCGCCTTTGCCCCATCGCTTGTCAAAGGACTGATTCCTCAATGGAGCTCCAGTAGCTGTGAAGATGATCTCTTTAGAATTAACCTCTCTCGTAGCGACACTGTTGGACAGCAGCTCAGCGTCAATTCTCATGAGTGCCCAAGCACACGCAACGCTATTACAACCCTTGGTATTTCTATAAACCCTGATACCGGCGCAAAAGGTATTCGTGGTGGGTTTGCGCAAGACTTTGATATTGAGGATGAAGACAGTCTACGAGGTTGGCTCGGCGCGAAACAAGGATTTGTCATGCTCGCATCAACAGATTCCGGCAATGAAAAACTCGCCGCCGCTGCGGCAGTCCTTGGAGAAAAAGACTTTTCCGATCCTAAA
>CAZBDM010000427.1:0-827 GCA_964490675.1 uncultured Oligoflexales bacterium | reverse complement strand
TCATTATCTTGCCTGAGTTCTAGTATTTTGTTATCTATTATTGCTGAAGCGTATTGTAAGCTTGTTCCTTCTTTCAAACGGAAATCATCGATGAGTTTGGTGTTGGACGCCTTCTATCGCGCTATGTGCAAGCCCTATACTGGAGCCCTCTATACGATGAGGCGTCAAAACTAAATATTTTTAACGGCTCTTCTAACCTGGCCTACTGGACTTGTTTTAGTAGTCTGACGAAACAGGTTTTTTCTGATGCTTCCGACTATGTCAGCGATTTATGTCAAAAGAACGATCTTGATGTGGAACCTTTTATTGAAACGATGACAGTCGTTAGGGATACTATAAATGACTATTCGCCGCCTTCTTCCATCAAAACAACAGTTAATGGAATAGTCGATGTCATCGAGATTAGAAACGAGATATTTATCGGATCTGAAGGAGAGATTGCTTACAAAGATGCTCCAGATGATGATTATAAGTCTTTAGCAGAAGCACGCAGTGAGCTTGGCCTTGAAGTGTTAGCAGACCTTAGCTGGCAGGCGGGCACCAAACAAAGACTCGCTTCGCTATCGCGATCTGATCTGCCAAACAGCCTTTTTAGTAGCTCAGCTGATGCGATCAATTCTTTTCTTAAGAAGACTTGTGAGAGCTTGATCGAAGATGCTAGCGGCAAGGCGAAAAAAGATACTGATAAGGAAAGTGGCTGCAGTTTTTAAGAAAACAAGCCGAATGTACGTCGCGCACATGCAGTTAGATCGCGCATGACAAGAAACTTTTAGTCGAGTTCACCGTCGTGATATTTTTTTATAAACTTCTTGATAAATCTTCTGACT
>CAZBDM010000426.1:1223-4665 GCA_964490675.1 uncultured Oligoflexales bacterium | reverse complement strand
AAACTGAAACTGGCTGGCATCACCCAAAGCTTCAGGCTCTCCATCGAGGGGATTAGCAAGAAGAAAAGGGTAAGGCTTCGATGCCTCTTGGGTCGTTTCATCGGGGTCGATAAGAGCCCGCCAAAATGCTGCGCTCGGCTGCCACTTGCCCATAAGACGATGACTAATGATTGCCTTGTCGATAGTCGTCATTTCAGCAATCGCTTTAATCACTATTTTTTTCGAAACGCCTATTCGTAACCCCCCGGTGATAATCTTATTGAAGGCAAAAAGAAAGGCATGAGGTAAGGATTGCCAATAGGCAGTCACCGCTTTTTTTTGGACGGATTCTTCCTGACGATTGAGCCAGTTGATCTTTTCAGCAACGAACTCAGCCAAACTAAAGTCCTCAAATCCCTCTACGTTTTCCTTTAGTGAGGCAACAACAAGACTGATCGTCTCTGCCGAGTCACCGGTTGCATGATGACATTCATTGAAAAGCCACTCTTCAAAACCACTGAATTCGAGGGCCCACAAACGCATCTTTCTTGAAGTCATCGATCGTGGTAGCTTTTCACCACAGAGCATAAAAGCTGTCCATGCGCTATCTTCAGCTCGACTCGACTGGAAGTAAGCGATCATCTTGGCGACTTTTTGATTAGTAGAAGTTTCTCCGTCGAGATTGCTTATCAAATTGCAAAATGCTTTAAAGCTCACTGATCCACCTCACCGGCAAAAGCGGTTTCAAGAGCTTCGGCATTGATACCCTGTTCGCACAAATAGCACGCCAGCGTTTCACTATATCCATGGGTGACAAGGACTCTTTTGGCTTTTGTTTGACGAATGGTTTTAACCAGTCCCCAAAAATCGGCATGATCACTAACCACAAATCCCCGGTCATAGCCTCGCCGCCTTTTATTAGCCCTCGTTTGCATCCAACCAGAAGCAAACCCAGTCCCAGCTCCCTTGAACCTCTTCATCCAAGGGGACCGGTGAGCGCTGGGGGGTGCGAAGATCATTTTACCTTTGAAGTCGTGGGATCGCTCCAAGCTACTGACAGGGATCGTTTCCCCAAGCTCAATCTCATGTTCCTTATAGAGATCAGTAAGAGGCGTCATTGCTCCGTGCAAGTAGAAAGGTTCATCGGTAAAGTGTCTGAGTTCAGCCATTAGCCGTTGCGCTTTGCCGAGGGCATAACAAAAGATGAGAGTCGGACGTCCTTCTTTGATCATTTGCCTATGAAAGTCGAAGAGCTCTTGACATACTTGTCTGGTTTTCGGCCAACGAAAGATTGGTAGTCCAAATGTCGCTTCGCTAATGAAAGTATCACATTCAATCGCTTCGATGGGCTGACACGTCGGATCCTCATCAACCTTGTAATCACCAGACACCACCCAAACCTTACCATCAACTTCAACCCTGACCTGTGCCGAGCCTAGAATGTGACCGGCCGGATGAAACGACAGTAAGGCATTGCCAAGTCGAAACTGTTGGCGATAGGCAGCAGCTTTGACGATCGTTTTGCGCCCCAGTCTTAACTTGAGGATGCCAACACTGTCTTCGCAACAGTAATACTGAGCGCTACCGGGTCGACCATGGTCGCTATGGCCGTGCGTGATGACAGCGTGCTCCACCGGACGCCAAGGATCGATGTAGAAGTTTCCCGCTGGGCAATATAGGCCCTTTGTCGTTAGCCTTAAAACGTCATCCTGCTTCACTTGATTATGGCTCCTCAAACAGCTCGAAAACCCTTATAAGACACCGTCATTATTTAACATATTGGCGAAGAAGCGAAAACCTCAGCCTCTTAAGCCAGAGGAATGCTTGGACGTTTTGGACGTTTTTCCTTGAATTCGAGCAATGCATATCCGATATTTGTCTAAGAGGAATGGAGTATTCGATGACAAAACGGTCATCGTTTCAACGATCTGTATAAAAACCTAAAGAGGACACTCAATGAAAGAAAAAAATCAGCAGGCGATCTTTGGGGGAGGTTGTTTTTGGGGGGTTCAAGAAATCATCAGAAAAATCCCTGGAGTTCTTTCCACCCGGGTCGGCTATGCAGGGGGCTCCTCAAAAAACCCCAAATATCGAGACATCTGCACGGGAGAAACCGGCCACGCAGAAGTGATCAAAGTCGACTTTGACCCCGCAAAAATCTCTTATCGCGAGCTGCTTGGATTCTTTTTTAGACTACACGATCCGACCACCCTCAATCGTCAAGGAAACGACAGGGGACCCCAGTACCGATCGATCATCATCGCACAAGATGATGAGCAGGCTTCCATCGCTCGAGAGACCGTAGGAGATCTCGAAGCGAGCGGTAAGTGGGAGAATAAAATCGTCACTGAGATCGTCAATTCTATGCCCTTCTACGACGCTGAAGAAGAGCATCAAGATTACCTGCAAAAATTTCCTAGTGGTTACAATTGTCACTACCTTAGAGATTAAGGACGAGCTTTGGATGCAGTTTCTGCCAATTTACTCCCTTGTGATGGTGAAGCATTTTATCATGCGCGGCTTTTTTCCCACCAACAAAGCCACATCTACTTCAACAAGCTATTGAAAGACATCGAATGGCAAGAAAAGTCGATTAAAATATTTGGCAAACAAATCATGCAGCCACGCCTTATGGCATGGTATGGGAACGAAGAAGCAAAGTACACTTATTCGGGATTACAGTTGACCCCTCTCGCATGGACTGATGTTCTTCTTTCGATAAAAGGGAAGGTCGAGGAATACCTCCAGACTTCTTTCAACAGTGCCCTTCTGAACCTCTATCGCGACGGTCAAGATAGTATGGGAGCTCATCGCGACAACGAAAAAGAGCTTGGTGACCAACCGGTTATTGCGTCGGTCAGTTTCGGCGTCGAGAGAGTTTTTTACTTTCACCACATTTCAAATACCGCGCTTAAGCTGCGTCTGCTATTAGAGAACGGTAGTCTTCTAGTCATGAAAGGCCGCACCCAAGAACATTGGAAGCACGGTATCAATAAAAGCAAAAAAGTCGAAGAGCCTAGAGTTAACATTACGTTTAGAACGATTCGCCATTAATTCGTTCAAATCATTCAGAACGTCAGAACATGACGAGGGCTTGGTAAATGGATTTAGTTTGGTTCAAAAAAGATCTCCGCATATCGGATCACGACCCGCTGCATACTGTCAGAAATTCTAAAGCGACACTGTTTCTCTACGTTTACGAAGACGAAGTCATCACCTCACGAGAATACGACGCTAGTCACCATCAATTCATTAACGAATGCCTCCTCGATCTTCACCATCAACTTTCTAAAAGAGGTGCCGGACTCACCGTTCTCAGAGGTCGGCTGCCAGAAGTTTTTACAGAGCTGCGCAAACAAATTCCCTTCAAGCGCATCTTAAGCTACGAGGAAACCGGCAACATGATTACCTACAAGAGAGATCTTAGGGTGAAAGAGTGGTGCCAACAGCAGGGTGTAGAATG
>CAZBDM010000426.1:758-1213 GCA_964490675.1 uncultured Oligoflexales bacterium | reverse complement strand
AGCAAACCGGAGTCGTAAGACGCTTAAAAAACCGCGATGGATGGTCAAGCACCTGGAACAGGCGCATGAAAAGGGTCGTCAAAAACCCTCCCGAAAAGTTAAGCGGACCGATCTTGCAGTCTTCACCGTTGATTATTGACAGCGATGATTTCAATATCGGTAGAGACCTAAAAAAAGAAAGACAAAAAGGCGGCGAAAAGTATGCAAGGGAAATTCTCGATAGTTTTCTTGGCGAACGTGGCGAATGCTATCGCTCAGAAATGTCATCACCGGTAACGGCTATCAACTCTTGCAGTCGACTCAGCCCCTACCTCACTTATGGCTGCATCTCATTAAAGTCAGTTCACCAGAGCTGCAAAGCACAAATTGAAACTTTAGATAAAAATGACTCCACATCAAAAAAATGGCGCCAGTCGATGCAATCATTTGCCGGTCGATTACGCTGGCACTGCCAC
>CAZBDM010000426.1:0-748 GCA_964490675.1 uncultured Oligoflexales bacterium | reverse complement strand
GAAAACTTCAACCACGGCTTTGATGGTCTGCGCGATGAGTTTAACCATCAGTGGTTCGAGGCATGGCAAAATGGAGAAACGGGTTACCCTCTGGTCGATGCTTGCATGAAGTATCTTCAGAAGACCGGCTGGATCAACTTTCGCATGCGTGCGATGCTGGTTTCTTTTGCTAGTTATCATTTATGGCTCCATTGGAGAAAACCAGCAGAGACCCTCGCAAAGCTTTTTCTCGACTTCGAGCCAGGGATCCACTACAGCCAAATTCAAATGCAAGCAGGAACCACAGGAATTAATGCGATTCGCATCTACTCACCCATCAAACAAGTTCTTGATAACGACCCGCAAGGGGTTTTTATTCGCTCGCAGATACCTTCTTTACAGGACGTCCCTGACGAATATATTGCTGAACCTCACAAAATGTCGCTTTTGCAGCAAAAGATGTTTGGCTGTGTGATTGGTAGCGACTACCCCGCTCCCATTGTTGATCATAGTACTGCCTACCAAGCAGCAAGGCAAAAGATCTACTCTTGGAAAGCGCGTAAAGAAGTCAAAGAATATGCCAAGAAAGTCTATCAAAAACATGGAAGCCGAAAACGGCCAAGACGGTAAGAGGATTTGAATATGTGTCAAACTAAGTACAAACAGCTAACAACAAAAGAAGTCGCGCGCGCTGTTAATGTCAGCGAGTCATCTGTCAAGAGATGGATTGATTCTGGCCAACTTAAAGCCAGTAAAACCCCTGGAGGCC
>CAZBDM010000425.1:0-4693 GCA_964490675.1 uncultured Oligoflexales bacterium | reverse complement strand
CCTCCTATGCCGAATTCTGTTAAGAAAAGCATTGTTCAAAAGTATAAAGATCGCGAGTTTCTCAATGAACAAGACTACTGGAAAGCGATTGAAGAGAGCTTTCAAGCGACCATAAGAAAGGTTCTCTCTGAAAAGAGAATCGAAAAGATCAAACAGATCTCTTTGCTATACGACATCGATCCCATTCATATCACAGGCATTCTAGCAGCCGATCATAGTCTTGTTTACAATTGGTTAGACTCTGCTCAAAATGTTTTATTAACCATAAGCCGCCGCTCAATGCTGAATCAGGTCAAGTCGACAGTCTTATTTGCAATGATAAGAGAAGAGTCTTTCGAGCCTTGCTGGCAACAGCCGACTGACTACGGAGTTTGGTCTTGTATAGGCGCTATTTATAATGAAACCTACAGAGGAAAAACCTACCGATTGCACAAGCTCCCCGATCATTCTCTTGCTGAAGAATTTTTCTCACCAATTGGAAATAGCTACGGTCTTTTTCAATTAGCACCGATCAATATCCTTCTGGTTCATGATATCGTCGAAGAGCGATCGAATATTGATTTCATCCCCGATTCGATTCCAAAGATTTTTAGTGCTGTACTAGATGAAGATCTAGCCTTTCACTACGCTGCCGCTCTCATACTTGCTTCAATAAGATTTTACCGAGAGATTGCTGGTTTTGACATTTCTAATCACCCGGGACTTGTTGGAACGATCTATAACCTCGGCAGTCCTAAAGAAAGAGCTCAACTCCTCAGAATCAAAAACGCCCAAAAAAACAAGCGAGGCGAACCTATCAGTTATCCGCAAGAAAGCTTTTATGGCTGGTTTATCAGTGAAAAAAGACAGGAACTTGAAGGACTGCTCAACCCAAACAAATCCTAAGCCTACTTACATCACCACAAAAAAGTACAGAATTAAGGTGCAATTTACTCCAACCTTTCAAAAAACCCCTAAATATTACCATTATATATCCTTTTATAATATTTAGATAAAATTCACTAAACTTGAGAAAAACTCTTATAATGACGAGTGCATCTTATATAAGTAAATACGGGGGAATTAGATGGACCACACGAAACATTACACAATTATTATTAGCTTTCTTGTATTACTAGCCTGCTCTTCAGAAGATGCGACCGATCAAACCGCTAGTCTGGACTCAGTAAGTCAAATTGAATCCGTCGACTCTAAAGGACAACACCAACAAACAGAAAGTGATTCTCCTACAAGTGAACAACAAGAAACTACGGTTTACATCCCTGAAGAACACAAAGACGAGCTGAGTAACATTGATATCTATGAAGGTGCATCCATCGCCAATGACACCACGGCTGCTTATCTCAATTTACCCCTCGGCACAGAGGTTATCGAAGCAAGTAAAGCAATGCAGTTTGAGTCTAATATGGATATCCCATACGATATCATTGTATCAATTGAAGGCTCTCTAAAATTAAGTAAAATAGAGGACCGTAAAGACGAAGAGTTAGCAATCTTTTACCTCGCTCGTAAATTTGATGGCAGACTTTATACAGGGGTTATGCCGTTTCACGAGTTTATTCTTAAAAGCTATTTTGCCTATTTTAAATTAGCGGGATTCGGAACTTACCAAGCCGCTTATGTGTCGCCACGGGTGACTGAAAGATTTGAAAAGCCCTACCTTTTGCCTATTAAAGTAGAGAGCCAGGTTGAAAACGATATCATTGGCCTATCTCTTGCTCAGGAAAGCTTCTACAGTGGAGATTCAATTGGCCTTGTTGGTAGATCTGATCCGACGATGAGTGAAAGTGCAAAATTCTTGAAAGTTTCCCTCAACAAAAACTCTGAAATCAACGAAGGCAGGGGTAATTGTCAATTTACCGAAAAGATTGAAGCCCACACTTTCATTAAGTCTAAGAATCTTCTCTTACTCACCTCAGGTAAAAGGATTCATATCTGCGAAAGTCGTAACGATGGTTTTTATAAGCTCGATACTTCATCTGATCATTTCGATATTTCGGTATTTAAGGCTGACAGCATCGTCGTGCGAATGGGTATGACCGAAAACGGTACCCTCTTTCTTTTAACAGAAGATAACCGGATGCTCTTCGTTGCCTTTAGCGACAAAACAACAATCGTTTTCAAAAAAGCTGGTGAGTTTAGGCGCAGCATCGATCAGATCCTTATTATCAAAGATGCTCTCTTTGTCATAGGAGAGGGAGAGATTGTTATTCACGATTTTTCAGACCTCAGTAACCCAGAAGTGCTTAAAACCATGCAAACTGTCGGAGAGTTTAAGCTCAGCATCGGCCATGAGTCGGCTCTTTATCTCTTCTTTGAAGTCTTTGGTAAGTCGATTGTCTATCGCCTTGATGCCTTGCCCGGAGATTTCGAGTTTGAGTTTTACCCCGTGCTTTACATCGACAAAAAGATCGTCCAAGCATCCTTTCGAAACAATAAAGATCTTGACTTCCTTACTGTTCTGACTGAAGAAAGAACAATTGAAGTCTACAGCTTTGCCGCGCTTAAGATCTTAACCTGGCAGCTTAGTATTGAATTACAGCGCGACTATATTGATCTATTTAATATGAAAAGCTCTGTTTGTCTGTTAGGAAGCCAAACCCTTGATTGTTACCAATTTTCTAATACGAGTGAACAAAACGCGATTCAGTAGCTTGTCGACCTTAGGGCTGTTGATAAATAATATGCCTTGCAAACCAGCGTTTAAAAAGCTCGATATTTTTAAGGCGATTGACAACATGGACAGAAGCTGTTTTTGGATAATAAAAGTTCATCGTATCAGATATGAGGTCAGCCTGCTTTACGCTTAAACCAAAACGCCTGGCATGCTTGACCTCATACTCATAGGCTTCTCTCTCCGCCAGACCGGTGCCATCAAGTCCAATAAGGTCTAGAAAAGTGATGGCAAGAATATTCTGACGCCCGTGCACTTCTGCTTCATGGGCAAGAGTAGAGGCTAACAGCCCCCAATTATAATAGGCTGCTTCACCTATGGTAATGAGAGTCTCCCTAGAAAAGACTCCCTTGGCTGTTAAGCCTCTATCGAGCAATTCTGGATCAAACAATGGATAATTCGCTCCAGACGGAAGCTTGATACCGAAGGCAACCATGGCAATATCGATGCTTTCTTGGTTAACCTTTGGAAAACTGTTACCCATGTCGACCGATACGCTGTGGACGCTCCTAAAGAAAGCCTCTTCACGTTCTGTCTTTTGCTTTGCCCAAATGAGACTAACAATGAGAAGCAGTGTTAGGGTTGCCAATAAGGTCGCTTTAATAGCGGGAAAATGAGCGTGATGATAGATGACCACGAGGGCTCCTTGGGGGGTTGGCGCGCTAGGGTCAATTCCCTAGACATCAACTCACATGCAAAGCCAATTCCAGCCTAATCCCTCGTTTTTTCTTAGTATTCAAGAGGTAATAAAGATCAATTTCATGGCGATTGTAAAAATTTTTGACAGTTTTCTAGAATGATGTCGCGTAGGAAATGTCAGCCTGCTCAAAAGGAGTGTCTGAGCAGTTGTCTTGCGCACAACTTGTTCCGACACCGACAGCGTGCCGTCCGAATGTCATAGAAGCTTCTGTTTTGAATTTGCGGTCTTTATCAGCGTAAATGATATCTACGCGTGGGGAGTGTTCCTCTAATAATATATGGTTGAGACGCGACTCCATAGCACCGAAATGACGATCATAACTGCGAGAGGCATGCATCTTTTTAGCTAACGGTAGCTTAAACTTATGGACAAAAGCTTCATCATTTGATGCGCTTTGGTCACTACTGACAATCATCGAGTAAAGCCCCTGCTTCTGATCTATTGAAACATTAAACTGTGGCTGTCCGTCCTCATTCTGTTGGGTCAGCTTAGCAAAATCTATATTTGCGGCGACGCCAAAACGCGGATCTGGCAATGAAATATTTTGCCAAAAAGACTGACTTTCTCTTTTCACGCCAGTGTCATTAGTGACGTTAAATAATCTTTGTTTCTTTTCTTCAACCGGCCCAATTGTCCAAACAAAATCTGACTGTCCAGCATATTTCATATCTTCTTGCCAGTTGCTGGAAGTCGAAGCCTGGTTTCTACCTATTTCAGAGACTTTAATATCCTGTAGAACCAAACCATAACGAAGTTGCTTCTCGGCTGATATCTTATTTTTATTCGATTTAGATAAATCGAGCTCGAAGCGGAAATAACTGACAAGCTGTTTATAAGACTCAGTGCTTTTGACAACATTTTGGGCGGACTTCTGAGCTACGGTTTGAACGTGTTTTGAAATATGTTCGTCATTTGCAAAGTTATCTCCCGGCCTCACTCCATCAACGGCAAAATGTGTGATCCAATTTTGTCGGAGTTCTTTTTGTTCGTTATAGCGATCGAGAAGTTTTTGGTGCTCGTCGGTTTGCCTAGACATATCG
Organism: uncultured Oligoflexales bacterium; assembly: GCA_964490675.1. Taxonomy (GTDB): domain Bacteria; phylum Bdellovibrionota_B; class Oligoflexia; order Oligoflexales; family JAWKNZ01; genus CAZBDM01. The sequence continues at coordinate 279 of CAZBDM010000425.1, read as the reverse complement.
CCAAGTACTTTTACGAGCTGTTTTCCGACACCCAAGAAAAGATTGTTGGAAGCTTCTTTTGGAGCAGGAGCAAAGAGCTCTTCTTTACTCCATTGCTTCACCTTTGATTGCTCAAATTCTTGAGCAAATGCGTTGTGAGATAGTAATGCAGTTGCAGAGATCGTTAATAATAAGATCTGCGGCAAGCGTCGAATGGCGCCATTTTGACATGAAATTAACATTTTACTCAAACTTTGAAACCTTGTTCTCTACGGGTTTTTACCCTTAAAGAGATATCGG
>CAZBDM010000424.1:0-4705 GCA_964490675.1 uncultured Oligoflexales bacterium | reverse complement strand
GCTAGGATTGTAAAGACCAATTGTATCTTTACCGTCGCCATTCCAGTCACCTGCTATCGGTATCCAGTCCTCACCCTTTGCGCCGAAGACAAACGTACCATCTGTTACGCCTTCACCCAGAGCATTTTTTATATTAAAAGTTGCGGTGTTTGAATTATATAAAGCAATCGATTCGCTGCCATCACCATTCCAATCCCCAGACAGAGGTTTGAGGTTTTGGTTGGCTGCGCCAAAAATAAATGTTTCATCGGCTTTGCCTGCAGCCAGATCGTTTCTAATATAAAATGTGCTTTCTTTGGGATCGAATAGGCCGATATAAGACTTAATGACGGAAGCAATCACGTCAGTCACTTCGCTTGTTTTTTCCTCTTGGATGTAGCTGTTAATCGCTTCGTCGAGTTGCGTCAGACCCCTAATAAATTTTCGGTATTCTAACAATGTGTTTTCAAAACTTGTAGAAATATCCTGCCCTGCATCTGATACCTGTGCAATGCTTGCGATGGCCTCCTGAGTCTGCGACTGGATGTCACCTTGTCTTATTAGCTCTGCTTTAATAATGGTAGATAAAAGTTCGAGGGCTTCCGTTAATTGGGTTGGGTTGATTTGCTCAAAAATAACTGCGTAGGTCAAGGATCGATCTTGTAATAAACGTTCCAATTTCTCGAAGGCTGCTTGTGAAGAACGACCAACCGTTAAGGCTGAATCTGCATTTGTTAGCTGCGCTGCAATTGTTGATCCGACACTAATTTGTAAAGGAACTTTTGGACTAGCTTCACCAGGTACAAAAACTTTGCTATAGAGCTGTTGTTCTCCTCGTGTGATGGAAAAGACTATTGGTACGTTTGGCTGTGGTGAAAGAGTCAGTTTGATCACATCTTTAAGCTGTTGGAAAGTTATTTCAGCAGATGCTGAACGCTCAGTAGAGTCATTGACAGTGATATCTAGGCTTGTGAAGGAACCATTTTGCCACTGCAAGGCTTGCAAGCTATAGTTGGACTCATCGAGTAAAAGTGCAGAAGCAAAAGCAAAAGATTTGATATCTACAATATCTAGCTCAATAACCTGAGTTGGTTTATCATCTTTTGGCGGTGTCGGGTTATCAACCTTACTTCCACAGGCAAGAGCATGTATCAATAGTACACTTGCAATTATTTTTTTAGCACTCCTAGTCATCATCCGCCCCCCCAGAAGGATCATTACTTTCAATATTTATCATTTGAGTGCATGGAAATAGTTGGACATTTAACATATATACATCAGTCTTATTCTCATCGTTTTCTTCTTCAAGAAGAACTTGATCAGTTAAACGTTGAATCCTAGACTTTATCTCTTCGTATTGTTTGCTGCTCATTGAGACCATGGTCGTAGAAATATCTCGTCGGTCTGCAGAAATACCATCAAAGGCTTTTTGAGCATTCTGAATAGCACTTCTCGTATACTGTGAAAGACAAAGATTGACGAGATTTGCTGGTGTTTTTATCGGTATATTTGTGACTTCGAACTTTTGAGTTTCAAAGTTAAATTTAATCATTCCCATTTGCTCTAAACGTTCAAGGCCATACTTAGCTTGTTCCGGAGTAATACTTGGAAAGACGACTTTTGAAATAAGGATCGGATCTGGTCGAAAACCCTCAACAGAAAATAATTCCTTTATCACTGGAATATACCATTCACTAAAGTATTCAATTTGCTTTCCTTCAACCGTATCGATGAGTTTACTGCGTTGAATATCGATCAAAGACCGTAAGGTCTTCTCACGTTCTTCTATGCTTGAGGAAGCTTTATAGTGGACCAGTTTTTTGAAGTATTGCTTATCTAAACCTTTTAATCCAAGTCTAGTACTGACGCTTGTAGAGGCCTTTGCACTTAAATTTCTTTTGCCTCGTATCACTAAATTGATAAAATTCGGGGACGTAAAACCAAGAACGTGTGACATGTCTTGAAAAGTGAGTGTTGCCAAAGATGTTTTTGCAGTATGGAAGACATCACCAAGATACTTGCGGTAATCGAGATATTTAAAAATATCAAGATCAGCAACTGTATCGTGTAAGACTTTTTTAACTGGATCTGCCTTCCTTGCCATGTATCTCCTTCTTTAGAGATTTATCGGCATGTTTCGTGATTTCATTAAAGTGTATAAATTTATTAATATTAACGACTGGTTAAGTATAATTTTGTTAATAGCTACGGATAGGTTTGTTAAGCAAACATAGGTGTCGTTATAGGTAGGTTTCGAATTTCACCGTTAACTTAGAAGGTTATCCGTCATACATCTTGAGCTTTGTAACTGAAATCTTTAGCCACAAGAATTAATTGTATATACAACATTGTTTTTATGGAGAAATTTAGGTCAATTTAAGTAACTGAATAACTTCGCCGTAAGTAGAAATACCACACCATTGAATCATGAACTTTAAAAATAACTCGGCACAATAAGTCGCTAAATATTGCTACGCAAGAACTTGACACTTATTGGGGAAACAGATCCTTAACAAGTCAAAAGGTTCTTTTGGTTTCATTTATCAAACTTACAAAAAGGGGAAGGAACATGCTAACAAAAAAACTATGGACGTTTTTTGGAGTCTTTTTGTTATTGGCATCTTGTGATGCTGATCAGAAGAAAGGACAGTCTCAAAACCCAGATAACTTTTCAATTGCATCCGACGCTGGTGAAGTGGCAACCGAGCTTAATCAAGAAGTCTCTGCGACTGCAGCACCTGCAGATAGGTGCACGACAGTCGAACATCAATTTCCAAACACAGATTTTGACAGTACCACCGGTCGCCTTAAAGTCGGAGCAAATGATGCTGCTCCGGTTCCAGCGGATTATGCTCCAGAGCTTGATAACTATTGGGGATCAAACTTTGATACTACCAAGTACAGTGATCAACAGTGGAAAGAACTAGCTGAACAAATTTGCAATGAAACCGGTGTGCCGGTTAAGTTTCTTAATGTCCAACCGGGTAGAGGAGTCGAATTCGAAAGTGATTCTGGAATGGTGCAAGTAATCACTGGTATTATGTTTGGAGATTCTCGAGTAACGATTATACTCCCACCCCACTGGAGCGATAAATTCAGCAATAAGTATCCGATCTTTTTAAACACTTCTCATTCAAATAACAAAAACCTAATGGAGGAATGGGGGCCACGAATGCTGCGTATGATAGCTACAAATGCAGGTTCGAAAAGCGGCGATGGTGTCATTGGTGTTCTGTTTAATGGAGGCGGTGAAATGGGACGTGCCTATAATCCAAAGTTCTACGAGCAAGCCTTCGGAGCGATATTTCAAGCGCAGGTGTATGGCGGAGATAAGAATCGAGTCGTGACGTTTGGAAGCAATAAGGGTGGTGTTGCTGCCTTAGCAACGGCTAGTAACATTAAAGACTATGATTATAAAGTGATTCTCTCCTATGCTTCAGCTGTTCCAGGAGCTCTTGGCAGCACGTTCAACTGGTTAAAAGCAAAAGTATTTTATGGTATAAGAGAAACCGCTGCCATAGACTTAAATGACTCGATGAAATGCACCAGGTACCCTTTAGATCTTGATTACAATAGAGCAATGATAGGAGCTAACTATCCAACCGATCCTAACGAAGTCAGTGTCACCCATAGTAGTTACATCAGAGCTTTGAAAGATCAAGGTACTCAGATTGTCCTGGAAATGACTGGTCATGATCCATATGTACCTTATGTCTACCAAAGATTGATCTACACTAAGCTGATCGATGAAGAGGTTCCAGTTGAAGGCCGAACCTTAATGTTTGCCGGCAATAACCCAGACTTAGATACTATGGAAAGACGGCTTAACGAGGTCGCTAAAGATCTTGCTGTTGGCATCGAAAAGACTTGGGTTCGACCAGGCCTAAAGAATTACTATGTAGCCCAAACGGGTCCACAAGCAGGAAAACTAGTTGAGCACCCAAGCTTAACAAATTTTCCCATCACATTTGAAGTCCCTATCGCTGAAGGCCGAACTGACAATCTTCACATTGTCATGACTGGTCCCGCAGATGCCGAGTTTGAGGTTAAAACAATTCATAAGGGTGTCGTCATACACACAAAGACAGGTAAATTGAATAGCCGTGGCTATACGTCTTATGATTTTAATCCGTTTTTTAACAAAAGGGATATTGAAGCCGGTGATGAATTTACTTATGACGTCACAATAGACTCAAAAAGACTCCTTATGTCCAAAACGCCAGGAGGCCACAGAGCTCAGCTGAGCACCAAGGTTAAAGGGAGTGACTATAATGATTTGGACTGCTTTCAATGGGTCGATAAGCTTATCTCAGACATTCCAAGAATCAATAGCAAAGAAACAGGAAAACCAATTACAACAACTTGGGGTGTTGCTTACCCTAATCTACCTAACAATGCGGGCAGCACTGGTATCGCGCTATTTAATGATAGCAATGCGACGTTCTATGCAAAAAATCAATTGGCTCCTGGTTCTGCCGATAAAACGCTGCGATTTGGCCCAGCTGGCGCAGGGTGGAAACCGCTTGCTGGCGACTGGACTGGTAACGGCCAAACAACGGTTGCACTCTTTGATTCAGAAAACAGTAGGTTTTATATACGAAACTCTTTTGCTCCAGGAAGCGCTGATATAACTTTTGGCTTTGGGCCAAAAGATGCGGGTTGGTTACCGATTGCGGGAGACTGGAATGGTGATGGCAAAGATACCATCGGTCTTTATAATCCTAGT
>CAZBDM010000423.1:572-4711 GCA_964490675.1 uncultured Oligoflexales bacterium | reverse complement strand
TTCATACCAATATAATCGTCCCACCCTGCTGGTAGGGTTGCAAGCCAAGGTTTCCCGGCAAATCTTTCCTCGAAACCGTGAATCCCTTGATTAAGAAGGTTTTACTACGTCGGCAAGTTTTTGCTAGTAAAAATGATAGATATGTTTCACCAAGTTAACTTTGCCGATCAATTAAGAGCCAAAGATGTCGGCTGCAAAGGCGGTGGATTTTCGTTAAAATGAAGCTTACTCATTAGACAAGGTTGCCCTCATGAATCGACGACTTAGCTTATTGGTAGTAATATTTTGGTTGCCTTTTACAGGGTGTGCAACCTTAAGCAATGACGACGAAAGTATAACGATCAACGAAACTTCCGAAGTCTCTTTTAAAGCGATCAAGACAACTCTCGTCACAGCTGAATCCAGCTATCGCTACGACGGTAAGCCTCATAAGGTCGAATGGTTTAGCTGCAGTGTCAAGGACGCTGTTGCCACCGTTCTTGTCATGCACGAGGAAGGAAACCCTTTTAAGAAACCTTACATCTGTTCAAGCTGGTCGAGTCAAGCGTTTGCTGCCCAAAAGCTCAACGTCTTGGCAGTCAACCGACCTGGTTACGGCCGGTCAAGTGGTTCTGTCGACGTCATCGGCAGTCATAGCCTTACGGCGATTCATTCTGCCTATATAGACGCTAGTCGTCGACTGCCGCAACTGACAAATTTGACTGGTATTTGGGGATATTCCTTGGGAGCCACCGCTGCAGCTCTTTACGCTCGCAAATTTAAAGGTTTAGACTGGCTCATCTTAGGTGGTGGCGTCTATGATTTTGAGCAAGCGGCTGCGCTTTCTAAAAGCCCTTTCATGCGTCTAAGGCTTTCTAAGGCCATCAAGATGGGCCCCTCTGAAATAGAAAAAAGAAGCATAGCTTTCGATATCGAAGGATTACCGAAAAAAATATTTATTTATCACGGCAAAGACGACAGCCGCGTCCCTGTGCAACTTGCTGAAAGCTTCCGGGATACGCTTTTATCGATGGAGTATCCAGTTAAGCTAGAAGTCCTTTCGGGGGTCAGTCATAAAATTGCCGAGACAACTCATCGCAAAGTTTTAGACATCCTTATCAAGGCTTCATTTTTAAGCAAGCCTTCCGAGCGCAGGTAAATCCCGCACAACCAAAGGAACGACAATCATGATCTCGAAACTGCTAGCAGCTATACTTTTTTCCATTTGTTTTCTCGTAACTCCATATGCCATGGCGAAAAAGAAAACGTCAAAAAAAACGGCTGAAAGCGCCAGAAAGATTATTGGCACAGTAGAAATCCCCAAGTTATTTGGCAGCTCAGGATTTACCATCTCTCCTGACTTAAAAGTAGACACAAGCCCTTTAAAAATTTATCGCAGCCCCAACACGAAGCGCGGTGTCTTCAAAGAAATCAAATCAAAGGATGAAGTCGTATCACGCGAACACGACTTTGATGAGCATTCAGCTCTGGTGTTTAGTAAAGGTGGAGAAGGTTGGTATCTTATTCGACTGAAAAGCGGCAGCTACGGCTGGGTCGATCCCAAAGAAACAGGAAAGTTCCGTAGCTTCTACGATCTCGTCCGTAAAAAACCCTCATATGTGACCGACGACTGGCCTGGCATCATTTACAAGAAGGCAGGCTCCAAAAAAAGAGTCGCCATAAAAAGCCTCAACCCAAGAATCGTCGGTTTTGTCCAGACAAAGGGCCTTTCTCGCTATGACAACAGTCGCCAAAAGGGCCGCCCCGATAAGGAAATCATCGTCAGAAAGACGCCAAAAGAAGACGGCTTTAAAATTGGCAAAATGATCTATAGCGACCAACTTCCTCCAGAAATCAAAACCTTTGTCGGCCTTGATGCCAACGCTCCGTTAAGCTGCACGGAACCTAACACCTGTCGAGAGCTCACCGAAAAAGAATCAAGAATCCCAGTCCTTGAGGAGAAGGACGGTTGGCTCAAGCTGCGCTTTAACGAATGGTCACACCTTCATAGTAAATTTGGCTGGATCAAAGCCGAGGGAGATTTTGCCAACTTCAAAGCTTACGACAATTGGCGCCAAAAAAGAGCTGCTTACCAGGCCTTTTATGGCCCTGAAGAGGTTAAGTTCCTAGAAATACTTGGAAGAACCGAAGTCGACAAGCAGCTTTGGTTTGAGGTGAGATTGATGTCTGGGTCTTGTGGAAACCCAGAAGCCAAAGTCATGGCCGAGGGGTGGATCCCCGCTCACACACAAGAAGGCAAAGAAACTCTGTGGTTCAAAGCATCCGGCTGCTAGTCATTTCAGTCACTTGCAAGCTCAACCTGGTTGAAAAGTGAGCATATATTTGATTTTTCTGTCAGCCATGCACTTTTTTTTGCCGATCAGTTTATTTTTGTCCACTTTCTCCGATGACACAATAAAGTCCCGATGAATCCATAGGTGATCAATGATTTCGACTGATGACAAAGTTGCACTCGTGCTCAAAGATTCCAGCGATATGCAATTGTTTAACGCTATCCTGAAAGATTTTGGTTTTAATAAGATATCGCGCTTTGAAAGCAGTGTTGCTGCTTTCGAAAAAGTGATTCGCGAAGATCATGCCTTTTTCATTATCGATCTCAACATGCCCCAAATGTCTGGATCAGTGTTTCTTCAGAAGATTCGAGAATCTGGAAACTACGGACTCGAGACCATTTTCTTCATTGCAGACAAAGTCGATACTCAGACCTTCAATCTCTTTAATGAATACGATGTTGGCTACGTTCTTTTAAGGCCCTTCGATCATAAAGCCATTAAAGAAAAGCTCATGCACATCATCAAATCAGAAAAGAGACTGCCGGTCGGAGAGCAGCGCTACCGAGAAGCAAAATCAGCTTTTATCTCCGGCCTTACTGACATTGCTCACAATAACGTGATGCAACTGATAAGAAGAAAACTTGGAAAGATGGAAAAACCATATGTCTTACTTGGCGATATCGAATCTCGTCGCAAAGACTACTTTTCCGCGCGCGTTGCTTATGAAAAAGCCCTCACCTATAATCCAGGGTCTGTCGCAGCGAAGTACAAACTTGCCCAAACATTTATGGCCGAGAAAAACTTCGATAAAGCCTCATCAATTCTCGATAAACTCGCCGAAGACAATCAAAACCATATCAATCTTTTGGTGAACGCCGGGCTTTCTAGTTTCAACCGTGGTGATCTGGAAAAAGCCAAAAAGCACATGAATAGTGTTAAATCGATTGACGAATCTAATAAAAAGTCAAGCGAGGTGATCGTCAACATCGCCATCGAGGAAGGTGATTACCAAACAATTTCAGAAACGCTACAGTCTTCTCATAGCATGAAAGACCTCGTCAGTTACCTCAACAATACAGGTGTAAGATTATCAAAGGAAAAACGCTACGATGAGGCTGTCGAACTCTTTCAAAACTGCCTCAATACAGTTAAAGGCAGTGAGTTTGAGTACACCGTTTGCTATAACTTAGCTCTTGCCTGTATGAAAAAGAAGGCAACAACTCACGCCAAGAAATATCTTCTGAGAGCCATCGAACTCAAGCCTGATTTTCAGAAGGGCCTTTCAACTCTCAAAAGAAACTTCCCGCAAGATTATGAAGCTCTGCTAGCAAAAAAAGCAGGCTAACCAAACCACCTGATTATTTCTCAGGATTATCATAAAAGACATACTGAGTGGAATAATCACTAATCTCAAAATATACTCGACGTTCATCCTGATCTTTTTTGTAATTTTGATTGCGATCGAGAACTCCATAGCCGAAACGATAAGGACGGTTTCCTGAGCCTGTTGTAGCGGTTGCCGTGCTGATCTTGTCAATTTTTATAAACCGATACATGACCTTTCCGCCGTTCATAATGTCTAAAACACCGTCAGTACCCGTCCAATTTTGAATAGAGCGTGAAATACGGTTTTGGGTTTCTTGAGTACAGCTTGTTGCTAAAAAAAACGCAGCTATCATAAATAAGAAGAACTTCATCATCATCATACCCTATGCGTAAAGTTAAAAAGGAGGATCTATTTTAACACTTCTCTTGCGGCGCAACTCGGCTACCACTAAATCAGCATTCTTACCCTCAAAACTAGCAGTTGTCATTAAAAGTCCGTCGGGGCTCATGAGCCGCAGTCCGACTAAGCGTCTACCGCTT
>CAZBDM010000423.1:0-562 GCA_964490675.1 uncultured Oligoflexales bacterium | reverse complement strand
CAATATTCGAACGCAAGACCTCAGATTTGAGCCGAAAAAATTTCATAGCTGCGTAGGGAAGCGTCGCGCTTTGTTTGTTGACACCTGAACTAATAGTAGGTCTTGTCGCAATATAGCCTTTTTTAAGCTTTTTACACCTAAGATGATTCATATGCGTATAGCTATCAAAAACAATGGCTTGGTCCTTCATCATTTTGAAAGAAAAACTGTCAAGATCAGTGCAGTCAAATATATGAAGTTTGACATCTCCTGCTTTTTTATCGGTAAAGTGAAGGTTAAGCGGTCGGATCTTTATTTCATCACCAAAAATCTTTTGACTAACAGTAATTTCGAAGGTGGCAACCTGCAAAAGACCGCCCTCCATCCAGCGGAATGACTGATGAAGATAAAGAGGCCTCACCCCACCCGAAGCCTCTTCTAGAGACAAATCACTTTGCCGAGCAAATATCCATGGTTTGAGAAGAGCCAGAGATTTTTGATTTATCGATTTATCATTATAATCCACTTGGAAAGATTCAATGGCCATACGTTCTTCGCCAATACCAAAACGCTTCGCATCTAC
>CAZBDM010000422.1:3225-4712 GCA_964490675.1 uncultured Oligoflexales bacterium | reverse complement strand
TCTCAAAGGTTTGATTGGATTGCAGGTGTTTTTTTATGAGAAATCCGGGCTAAAAGTGAATTTTTATGTATCAGTTTACTTTAAAAATCATAGAGATTTTTTAAGTAACGATAAACGGGATCAGCCCCTTTTTAGTAGCAACTTTAAAGGCTACTAAAAAGGGGCTGATCTTTCTGTCTGGAAAACCTAACTGACTGTCTGCAAAACCAGACAAAAAACCCTCCCCCCTCACCCACAAGCATTTGATTTCATTGATTTTTCGACTTGGATCAGGACATGCAATAGGTTTGACTGAGAAAGGTTCCTTAAGGTTAAAACTCAACTAAGGGAGGTTAGCATGTTCAAGCTTAAACAAGTGATTTGTTCTGTAGCGATTAGCTTGGTGACATCCTTAGCAACAAGTAAGGTCGCATTTGCTGAAGCGGTTCGAGACGTTCATCTTCTTTCACCTGTGTTTGATCAATCTATGATTACAGCCAGAGTGGAGGGGCAGTTTACAGATACTTGTTCGGAAGTTGAAAAAGTTGTTCACGATCTCAATCCAATTGATCCTGGTCAAGCAATTATAAATATTTTTCTGGAGATTACTAGAACAAGCAGTGAATGCGCCGAAGCAACAACTCCATTTTTGAAAGATGTCTTTTTAGGATTTTTAGAAAACGGAGCTTTGAAAGTCAATGTTTACGAAAACGATGTCTTTAGTTTCTCCAAGGACCTTTTTGTACCTTACGACCTTAAGTCTAACTATCTAGGGAATCGTTTGCGCTCACAAAGAAGTGATTCAATTTAAACCTGATGAAGAAAAAATGTCTTTAAACACATGATTTAAAGGAAGGGAAAAATCATGGAAATGGTCATTCTAGATAAGCAAAGGTCCAAGCAATTTTTTCGTCCAAAGATTGTCTTAATCGATGACGACCCTGGCTTTTGCGCAATCATGGCAAGTTACGCCGCCGCAAAGGGCCTGGAACTTGATTACTATAGCAGTCTTCTTGATCTCGAATACAAAGGAAGACCGCTCGACTATTCTTTAGCGATTGTTGACTATGATCTTGGAAGTATAAATGGAGTCGAATTTATGCAGTATTTACCAATACTTTTTGGAGACATGCCGACTATTCTCGTCAGTGCAACACACCGACAAGAAGACAAGGGTGTTCCTTGGCCGCGCTGCATTAGGGAGTTCATCCATAAGGACTGTGGACCAGAAGAAATCTTAGACAGGGCTCGTCGTCATATTTTAGTAAGTGTTGAACCTCTGCATTTAGAGAACGTTGCGGTGGTGTAAACAAACAAATGTGAGAGCACCGTTTAATCGAAGAAAAAATGTTGTCAAAGTAATAATTTAGTTAAGAATCTTCTGGGGTTGACAATATAATTTCCTGGCCCATATTTAGATATGGGCCAGGGGTAGGGAGCAAGTGAAGATGACGTCCCCTCACAAATGGCCTGAAAGTGATCACATTGGAAGATTTTTCCAGCCCTAT
>CAZBDM010000422.1:0-3215 GCA_964490675.1 uncultured Oligoflexales bacterium | reverse complement strand
CTTACAAACAGGGAGGCGAGAGGTCTTCAAATGACTAACAACCCGACTCTAAAGATTCTGCTTTTTAATGATGACTTAGACGCTGTTCAATTTGTCGACGATGTCTTAGATGCCTCAGCCGGCACAACAAAGTTTTCGATTCATCGCGTCCACTCTTTAGATGAGGCCGTATCTTACCTTAAACAATCGGATTGCGATGCTGTTTTAGCGTCGATTTCTAGCAAAAAGAATGAAATTTTAAAGGTCATTTCAAGAATTCGTAGTCTCAATTCAGATATACCAATCATTGCAATTGGTACAAAAGGTTACGAACATTTAGCTTTAGAGTCAGTCAAACTCGGTGCCCAAGACTGTATATTTAGAGAAACCTTAGACAGATCGAGAATCGTTCCTACCATACAATACGCTATCGAACGGCGCCGTATATCTTCTGACCTTCTCAAACTTCATACGAAACAAATCTCTGCAACAATTGAAGCCGTCACCGATGGGATATTGATTACCAGCGCCGAAAAAAAGGTCATATTTGCCAATAAAGCGGCTGAACAATTACTTTGGAAGCCCTCCAAGGAATTGATCGGTAAGAAAATTCCCATACCGGCAGAACCCGGTGTCAAAGTCAGTCACACGATTACAAGTCCTAACGGAGAGGAAGTATTTGTTGAAATTGTTACGACCATTGTGCCCTGGGAAGAAGGCAGTGCTGGATTCTGCGTAACGATACACGATGTCACTGACCATAGAAAATTACAGAACGAACTGAAAAGCACGGCAAGACTGAAAGATGAATTTATCGCTCACATGAGTCATGAGTTAAGAACACCAATGAATGGAATCATTGGTATGACCAGCCTTCTTCTCGAACAGAGTCTTCCTAACGAAATTATCAACTATGTCAATACGATAAGATCGTCCGGTGAGACGATGTTAGAAATCATTAATGATTTGCTCGATTTGTCAAAAATCGAAGCCGGTAAGTTTGAGCTAGAAAAAGCGTCTTTTAATCTAGAAACCTTAGTTGAAGAAACCCTCGACCTTTTCGCAGAAAAGGCGCGGGCGAAAAGACTTCTTTTAAGCGCTTCAGTAGACCCTTTGATTCCTAAAAAAATTATTGCAGATCACACTCGCCTCAGACAGGTTATAGCCAATCTAGTCAGCAATGCCGTCAAATTTACCGACAAAGGCCAAGTCTTCGTTTATAGCTGGTTGGGCAATGACAATAAGCTCCATGTCAAAGTTAAAGACACAGGTATAGGACTGAGTAAAAAGAACCAAAAACTACTCTTTCAACCTTTCACTCAGCTGTCATCAGACCCCAAACGTAATGCCGGTGGAACCGGCTTAGGATTAACTATTTCCAAAAAGCTCATTACACTGATGGGTGGTGAGATCAACTGCGTGAGTCAATTAAACAAAGGGACGGAGTTTACTTTTTCAATCGATTTTGAAAGCATTCAAGAAGATTCTTCTGTCCCAGAAATTTCACTAAGTCAAAAAAATATATTTGTTTACTCTAAGGATTTACGACTCATCTCTCTTATTGAGAAGCGCCTCAATGACTACGGAGCCCATGTCATTCAAAAATGGCAGTTTTCAGATCTTCATAAAAACTGCGACTTACTTATTTTGGATAATATCAAAGTTGAGGACTTTCATTCGATTGAAAGCTTAATCAAAAAATTCAAAATGATTTACGCTGGACCTATACTCGTCATTGGCCGTAACGGCAAAGATATATCTAAACTGCAAAGTCTGTGTGTCTCATCGATCTCTCGATTTCCTTTTAAATGCTCCGAATTGGTTTTATACTCTTATGAATTAACGTCAGGGCTGAACTTCCATGACTTCTTAAATACCGAAAAACAGCGTCAAGAGAGAATCACACACACATTTGTAGATTTTGTCTTAAGAGGCAAAAGAATACTCGTTGCCGAAGATAATATGATCAACCAAAAAGTAGCGGTGTCTATGCTCGATCAATTGGGACTCGAAGCAGATACAGTTTCCAATGGTGAGGAAGCCGTAGAAGCGGCACGTAGCTATAATTATGATGCCATTCTAATGGACTGCCGTATGCCAATAAAAGATGGATATGAAGCAGCAAAAGACATTAGATCGCTATCTCCCCACTATGCAAAGATTCCGATCATAGCAGTTACTGCGAATGCTCTGAAAAGTGAAAGAATAAAGAGTGATGAAGCATTGATGGACTATCATCTGCCAAAACCGATTACAATTGACTCATTGAAACATGTTCTCGACTCCTATTTAAGCGACAAGGATGACAGCAAAAGTCAATTTCAAGTCATCTTGCCGACTCATAAAACTGACCAAGCTGATGGGTTTGAAGATTCGATTTTAAAGTCTCTCGAAGACATCTCTCAAAAGCTAGGCAACAACCTCATTTACGACGTTGCAAATTTGTTTATCAAAAACTCACCTGAATTGATTGAGAACATGAAAGAAGCATTTGATGAGCAGCGACTTGAAGAAGTGGAATCCATTGCTCATAAGCTAAAAGGAAGCGCAAAAAATATCGGTGCTACGAAAATGGCTGAAATTTGTGATAACATTGAGCATATCAATGAAAGACAGCCCAAGCAGTCGTGCCAGGAGTTAATGACTCATTTGAGTAGCGCATTTCAGTCAGCAGCTGATTACTTATCTAGACGCTATGCTCTGCGCTGAAAAGCGTGGTTTGTGGAGATGAGACTGAGTAGAGATCTGATGGATAAAAAAATTGACGCTATCATAGTTGATGATGAAGAGAGTTCGGGTCTCATCTTAAACTCGATTTTAGCAAACATCGGATACACGTCTAGGATCTGTCATTCTTATGCGCAACTAAAATCTCTTTTACTCACCACTGCCGTAGATATGATATTTCTCGATTATAGATTAGGGAGTGAAAATGGATTAGATATTCTTGAAGATCTCAAAAAAGTTCAAAAATCATTTAAAATCTTTATGATTACTGCATTTGGGAGTATCGAACTTGCCCTCGACGCTATGCACCGAGGTGCATCTGGGTTTTTGACCAAACCATTCGATCAAGAAAAAGTAGAGAAAGAGATCTACCGAACCCTCAGACTGACTGACAATTCATCGAGAAAACCGTCTCCAAACACTCACAACTCATCTGGAATTATAGGTTCAAGCCCAGTCGTCGAACGCATTCATTCTCAAATAAACAAGATTAAAGATGTCAGCACCAC
>CAZBDM010000421.1:1677-4729 GCA_964490675.1 uncultured Oligoflexales bacterium | reverse complement strand
CGAGGGGGCAGCAAACCGTTGCTGCCCAATAATTTATAGTGCGTCAGCCCTGGTCCCTAGAATACTGAGACGCAGCTTGATCATCAATGACAGTCGTCTCAGTGAGATCGAGCTCGTAGCTAACAACTATGTGTCTTGCTTTTTCAGAGGTTCTGCAATCGAGAGTAGGCGTAGATTGGGCCGCATCGATTGTCCAACTATTCCTGTAAAACATGCTTCCTTCTGGACATTCATCTGAAGAGGGGTCAGAAACTGGTGATGTCATGCTTATTTTACGCTTCTTGCGTTGGGTCGTTTGGAAGAGTACGTTCTCCTCTTCCTCTATTGTCGTATCGATATCTAAGCTCGTATCGACTCCTATGGAACCAGCATCGAAGAAAAGAGCCTCTTTTAAGCTGACACGAATAAAATCAACGAGACTTTCAGCACATGCCGTGACTTCGTATTTAAAGAGACTCTCTGCTTCGCCTGCGGCAAAACTTGGAACTGGGGCTAAGCTAAAGATCGTTGCAAAAATGACGGGTAGGGTATTGCGTAACATGGGTGAATCCTTGAACGAGTGAGTGGATTAAGAATCTTTAGTAACGCTCTTTTTGTAATATAATTTTATTAAATAATCAATTTTAATATTAAAGCATTAAAATATTTCTGTCGTTTTAGAATAAGTATTTGATTTTAAAGAGGGTGAAAAAGCCTCGATTTATGGCGAGTGAGGTTGCTGTTTAATCCCCCTCTTGCCGAATCCTCTGAAGCTCTGCACGACAGGGTGTTCAGTCAAAATGCTGAGCGATTTCCGAATAAAAACTCGGTCAAATCAGCCGGTACGTCGCAAAATCCCTTGATTATTATTTCCAGTACGATATAACTGGCCGGACAGTCAATCACGACTAAATTTGAATAAGAGACCTCAAGCAATTTTTTCCACAAGGATCGTGGAGTTAAAAGGGGGAGACATGAGGTTTGTAGCTTGCGGCAAAGGATTTGCCATTTCTGCAATGAGCATCGGCTTTTTGGTTTCGTCATGCGGACAGACGCCAACCGATAGCAGCAGTCAACTACATCACGCAACCGGGGAAATCGTTCGTTCAAGCGATGCTTGGAATTGGATCAAGCTTAGCGGAGAAGACTTTGAAGACAAAGTACTGGCGAACTTAAGACCTGGGGCAAGCTATCTAGATGACGATCACGAGCTTGTCGAAAGAAGCCAACACTGGATTGATGCGATCGATCGCGAGTTACGTAAGAAGTATCCAGAAAAGTTGCAGCATGTCCCTAAACCTTTCGCAAAGGTGATGATTGAAAAGAGTGCCAACGCATTCGTTTCTCCAGCTTTCGTTTGCTACAACAAAGGTCTTAAATTTTCAGGACAAGATCGTGCTGCCGACAAAGTCTTTTTTGATCTACGCCATGGCAAATTCTTTCAGTTTCCAGATGAATTTAAATGTATCGAAGGAAAAGATCCACGTCAGTTTGCCGATGCTGTTGCAGCGTTTAACAAAGCAAGCGAAGACTGTAAGTTAAAAGAATCTGGGGCGAGCTATCAAGTTTCAGAAGGCTGTGACTTAGAAAAATCGCTACAAACCAAGGCCGGGGCGAAAGTCGTTGCGATTCCGCAAACAGCTAATTGGCTGACTATTCACTCGTCACTTTATACCTTTATGGAAGAAGAGCGAGCCTTCGTCGGGGTGATCGCTCACGAATTGGGACACTACTATCGTTCGCATACCACTTCTCTAAAAGGCGAATACGATTTTTACTATGAAATCGGCGAAAGAAATCTCGCGACAAAACCAGTTGCTGATGAAAGTCTTCAAGAAATTGGTGAGCGGGTTTATATGGCCAGCAAAATTTACAAAGAGAATAAGAACTTCCAGAGAATACCAGGACAAAAGATCTCATCAGAACTTTATCTTGCCGCCGGTGATCTAGCGCTTCAGTCCTGTTCAACAGGAAGCTGTCCTAGAGCTTGCAAAGTTGTCGCTTCCATTGAAGATAGTGGGACGTTTCAAAAAGGCATGAGCTTTTATCCCTTTACTCCGGCAGAGAACCAAGATCTGTATGAGAACTTCGAAGAGGTCGCTGTTTCTTGCTTGAATCAATTAAGCTACAGTGAATCAGGCTTTCTAAGAGATCTATCTTGGGAAAATGTCCAAACAGCGATTTTAGCGCCCCGCTGGATCCCATTTAAAAGCCAAATGTCGATGTCAGGAGTCGAAATCGTCTCAAGATCTTTATTTGGGCTGGCAAAGAGAATTGATAAAGTAACGGACGCTGACAGCGCACTCGATGTGATTATGCAGATCTCTGAGTCTTTATCGGAGCAGCAACATTTATCAGAGTCTCTTCTTAGCAGAGCACGTCACATGAAGCTTGGTCAATATACCAGTGAGCAAGAGGCGGATGAGCAGTCTATTGAAATGCTAGCGATGATAGGGTTTAATGCTGATGCGGCTGTAGATACCTACATGGCTTTGGCAAAAGGTGAAAAAGACGGGTTTGCCGGCGGCATGTTTGGCGAAGAGACCTGTTCTTCACTGAGAGAAAACGGTTGGAAAAATGAAAATGGTGAAGACGTTTTCGTGCCCATAGGTGATTATTCAGAAGTTCATCATAGCGCCTGTTTCCGTGCTTATAATGCTTCGCGCGAGATCGTCACTCATGCTTATGATGACGCTTCAAAAGAACCACAAGCTCCAGGGATGTTATGGGCGAGTATTCAAGATGAAGTGAGTTTGATTGAAGATGCAAATCGTTCTGATGGCTCGACAGAAATCGCCCTATCAGCAAAAGCGAGAGATTTTCTTAAGGTGACGAATGCCTTTAAAGGGTGTGTTTTTCAAGCTTCATTATAAGACTTCGATAGAGCAAGAACAGCAGAATTAAAAGACAGCTATATGCTGTCTTTTTTTGCTTTAAGGTGATTCTTTGGCGTCAACTTTTACCTTGGATCATTGCTTTTAATGGCTGCAATGCTTCATTCCCAATGGCTTTTGAAGAGATACGAAAGACTCTTTCCAAAACTTTTGGTTTACTTCCATCTTGGTAAGCCTCG
>CAZBDM010000421.1:0-1667 GCA_964490675.1 uncultured Oligoflexales bacterium | reverse complement strand
TGATTGAAGAACCTGATTGCGCAGTGAAAAGAACAAGATCATTTGTCAGTTTGTCCTTTGCGCAGAAGGAAAGTCCGGTTGATGTGGTGGCATCATATAATTCTTGATAGGCATACCCTTTTATCCCCAAATGTTCGCAATGTTCAGCCACGGGTGATGTTTCATATTCACCTTGTTCGCAAATCGTGTATGTCTCTGTCAAATCGAACTTAAATACAACTCGATTGGAAAGCGTATCACAGGTTGGTTCTCTTGAAGCCAATATTTTCGACTCTTCTGATGGATCGTAAGAAAAAGATACTTGCCATAAGCTCATGTGATCTTCGTTGCATTGATTAGCAGATCTTTGACCCTGATCAGTGATTTCGGTAGGGAAGGAAGAAACTTTGACGAGTGCTTCGATGGAAAGCTTGAGCGTTTCTGAATATTTGTTTGACAACTCGGACTGCCACTCTATCTCACCTTCTTCGTAAACGTACTGAGTCAAAAACTGAAGAGCAGCATTACTCAGAAATAGATAGGGAATCAGATTTGCATCAGTGTCCTGTGATTTCTCCATGCAACCTATGATCACCGCATCGACGGGTTCTCTTGATTGCTCAGCGGGTTCTGTAGCGATAGAAACACCGAAACCAAAAGATTCTAGAAAGAAAATAACGATAAATGGTGTCATCACCTTTTTCATGATTTGTAATCCTTAACAGTGCTGATGACGGGAGCTTAGGACTCTGCCGGCAATATAGTCTATGGGCGGGCCTCATAGATAAGAAGCTATTAAAAATTATCATTTATTCTATAATAATCAATGTAAATTTTAAAAAAATGTTATCAATTTAACTGATTTTAAATTTTATGGGGGTGTTGATTAATTTATCCAAATGATTACATAAAGATAAGTTCTTTATGCGGCATTTTCGAGAGCCTGACGTCTTTTGACTGAAAAGAGAAATCGAGTCGAAAAGGGGAACGAAAATGAACGGTAAATTGTACTTAATCCTATTTTTCCTAATCATTTCCTGTCAGGGTCCAGATGATAAAAAACGCCCAGGTAAGACAAAAAAATCTTCAGTCTCTGCTTCTGACGATATGAGAAATGAGTTCGGAAAAGCTCCGAATCCGAGTGATAGCGAAATAATTGAGCCTTCGACTGGCATCGAAGGTCAAAGAGGAATGCCAAATGAATCTCTGACAGCAGGTAGTTTTGATGACAATCTCAACTTCTTAGTCTACCGAGATTTACTCAAAGACTTTCCCTCTCTTGTTGAACCACTCGGTCAATTCTTTCCCAGTGATGCCATAGAACTACAGGTGAGGGAAGCAGCGCAAACTGTACAAATCGCCTTCGTGATCGACACAACTTCTAGTATGGCAGATGAATTATCTTATATAAAAAATGAGATTGAATATATCTCAAAGGAAGTCAAAGACAAGTTTGCTCATACAAACCAGCAGTATGGTCTTGTACTTTTTCGTGATGATCATGATCAATATGTTACGAAGTCCTTTGAGTTCACATCATCTCTTGAGGAGTTTCAAAACAGACTTGAACTTGTCGAGGCAAGAGGCGGTGGAGACTTTCCAGAAGCAATGCATGAAGCTTTAGCAGAAGCTTCTGATTTACAATGGTCAACTGATGAAGATGCAGCGAAGCTAGCCCGGATTTCTCA
>CAZBDM010000420.1:0-4733 GCA_964490675.1 uncultured Oligoflexales bacterium | reverse complement strand
TCGCAAAACTGTCTATTTTCTACAGTAGGATCAATGTTGCGCCAAAAGACATCGAGCAGTTTCTCGTAGCTAACGCGATTGGCGTCGTATTCAATTTGGACAACTTCTGTATGACCTGTGGTTCCTGCTGAGACTTGTTTATATGTCGGGTTTTTAACGCTGCCACCGGCATAACCAGAAGTTGTTGATATGACGCCATCAAGCTTGTCGAAAGGAGGTTCCATACACCAGAAGCAGCCACCAGCAAAAGTTGCTCGTTCAATCTTTGCGGTAGGTTTTGGCGCATTCGACTTTGGCGGATATTTTGTATTAGAAGCGAATAGTTTTAGGTACTCACCGTAACCTTCTTTTTCCAAATCAGACACTGTTATGAATCTCAGAGCAGCTGAGTTGATGCAGTATCGTAATCCGGTTGGCTCTGGCCCGTCGCTAAAGACGTGGCCGAGATGAGAGTCGCCGTACTTGCTTCTGACTTCGCTGCGGGGATAGATCAGTTTATAATCGGTTTTTTCGATGATAAGGTCTTTATTGATTGGTTTAGTGAAGCTTGGCCAACCGGTTCCTGATTTGAACTTATCGGTCGAGCTAAAGAGTGGCTCCCCTGAAACGATATCAACATAAATTCCGTCTTTTTTGTTATCCCAATAGGCATTGTCGAAAGGTGGCTCTGTGTCGTCTTCTCTTGTGACCTTCCATTGAAGGGGGGTAAGGCGTTCTTTTAAGGTTTTTTCATCCCATGTCTTTTTTTGCCATGGTTTGGTGGCAGTCTCAGCTATCGATGGCATCGCCAGCGTTAGAGTAAAAGATGCTAGAAATAATGAAACCAGTAGATGTGTGAAGCGTAACATATAAAACCTCTGCTCTTGGAGATGGTTACCATTATAAATCACCTCCTACTGCTTGGATAGGAGAGAGATTTCCGGATTGTGTCACCCAAAAAGCTACACTTAGCGACTTTGGTTGAAACTCCTCGTTGGGGCTCAATTTAATGACCTTCTGGTAAGAGCCATCTTTGAACTCCATGGTATCTTCTTGCAGGTCAATCGCGACAAATTCGTGATGAAGCGTCATACCTGCGTTACTACCATCTTCGACGAGAGTGACAAATCCGTTACCTAAAAGACTTCCAAAAATCTGAGGTGCCTTCTTTAGTTTGATAGGCGGTTGATATGTTAAAAGAAATGTAAACTTGTCAATTTGTTCAGCCTTAAGAATACCAGCTAGCTGGTCAGAAACTTTGAGTTTCCTGACATCAAAATTTGATTCTTGGCCGTTGTGGACGAAGTTTGGCGTATAGGCAGAAGATTCGTTCCACGAATCGAAGTACTGAAACTGTCTTTGGCTAAATGCTTCTTGGGAATAAATATCCCAATGATCTAAGTGATTGAGATAATCAACGTGGAATTCAACTGGAACAAAGTCTTTCCAGAGCCTTTTGTTTTTACGAAGTGTTTTAAACTTAGCGCCGGCTTCAGGGCAGGCCGAGCACGATTCGGAGCTGAAGAGCTCGATAAGTGGCACCTGATATTCAGAGCTGACAAAAGTTTTGCCAGAATTGTCTTGGCCGAAACCGTCACTGGCAATCAGTAAATATAAGACTGCGACTAATAACCCAAAGAATCGCACGTGAAAACCTCCTTCGCTTGACCTCTACCACCCCTTCCGGGCGGTCATCTCTAAAGTCCCAACGAAAGATCGTTTCTCAATAATTAGCTTCGGCGATGCAGCGATGTACTCAAGGAAAACTTATAAGGCATCAATATGACCAAGAAATTCGAAGAGTCTTTGGAGGTCCGCAGATTTCGGAAAATATCCAATCAATTCAGCTGGTTCCTTGTGAGGGCTTGATTTCAAGCTTATTTATGCATAAAACGCATTAATAGGGTTTTAATTTGAATTATTTTTGCGTAAAATGAATAAATGAATGTTACGGAATTGGAAACATTTATCGAGGTGGTTCGTAAGGGAAGTTTTACGGAAGTCGCGCGGGCACGCTCTGTAGCGCCATCTTCCATTTCCAGATCTATTGCTTCCCTAGAAGAGAAACTTGGAATCAGACTCTTTCAAAGAACCACTCGAACACTAAAGCCCACCAAAGCCGGCCTCGCGTATTTTCATCGAGTTGAACCCGTCATCGAAGAGTTAGAGCGTGCCCGCCAACTTGCTTCTTGCGGCAGAGATGAGTTAAGGGGAAAGCTGCGAGTCGCCTTGCCTGCTTTTTTAATTGATGAAGTCGTATTGCCCGAACTAAATAAGCTGTTAAGTAAATATCCAAATGTCCAATTTGAGTTTGTCGCTTCGGATCAACTACTAGACATGGATCTTCAGAAACTTGACCTGGCGATCATTGAACATCATTTACGGCCCTCGATGGAGGGGGTGGAACCGCTAACGAAGCTTGAATATATTGTCTGCACGAGTCAAAAATATCAAAAAACGATTGGCCCCATTCAACAAGTCAAAGACCTTGATCATGCGCGCCTACTCATGCACCCTTTCACTACACAGTGGAAGTTTTCAAAAAAAACTGGCGTCAAAGAAGTTTATTTTCCAAAAGAATATATAACGATCAATTCTGAACTTTCTCTAAAAAAAGCTGTTTTGAATAGTCTTGGTGTGGCTATACTGCCTTCGGTAATGGTTGACGGTGAATTGAAAAGGGGGCATCTGGTGAGAGTCCTCAGTGCCTATCAAGTTGATAATGAAGGATTTCAAAGTCATTTGTGGTTGATTCACAGAGCAAGGTATTCAAAAGAGAAGATTGCAGATCTTTTCATTGGGTTTTTAAGACATCGATTGTCATCTTTCTAATTTTAAGGCCGGACATGCGTGTATTAATGGCCAATGGCACTAAGTCTTGGGCTGGTATAAAAACTTGGATGTTAGAATTAGCAGTTTATTTGCGTGCGCAGGGCGATCATGTCGAGTTCTTATGTCGAAAAAATGATTTGCTTGTTCAGCGTTGTCAGGAAAATAACTTAGATGTCACGGAAATAAATTTTTATTCTGATTATCATCCTCTTTCGGTTGCGAAAATTTACTCGTTGCTCAAGAAGAAAAAAATCGACTTACTTATCACAAATATTTCAAAAGAAGTGCGCACGGCGGGGGTGGCGGCGAAGCTCAAGGGAATTCCTCATATAAATCGTTTGGGTAACTTTGGTGATCTTAAACACAGTCTTCATAACAAAGTCGATTATGGTCTACTGGTCGATAAGATCATTGTACCTTCGCAAGCATTAAAAACTGATTTCGCTCAGCATCCTTATCTAAAAGATAAATTAATGGTTCATCCAAATGGTATGCGTTTCGAAGAAGGTGAGGCGAAAATTGTAAATGATCAAGAGAAAGGTGAGACGATAGAATTTGCAGTACTTGCAAACCTTACCCCCAGAAAGCAGGTCGATAAGATTATTGAAGTGTTTTCGTCTCTTAAAAACGGTCGTTGGCGTCTTCATATTGGTGGAGAAGGGCCTGAGTTAGAGCGCTTAAAACAAATGGCAGCTGCTACTCGATGTCGAAACAAAATCGATTTTAATGGTTTTGTGAATCCAAAAGACTTTTTCAAAGATAAGCATGTTGGAATTTTATACTCTCTGCAAGAGAGTTTTGGATGGGTTATTATCGAAGCCATGTCTTGTCACTGCGCTGTCATCGGGCCTGATATTCCCGGGGTTACAGAAGTGATTCGCAAGGATATTGACGGTCTCCTTGTTGATCCAAAAGATAAAAATGCGTTAAGTGATGCCGTGACAAGATTGATTGAGGATTCTGATGAGCTTCATAAATTAAGAAATGCCGGCTATCAAAGAGCTTTTCTAGCATTTAATCAGAAGACGGTTTTTTCGCAGCTTAGGAAGGCACTGATTGACTGCATTTGACTGGTGAAAGTGCAGGGATTTTCCTCGTTCGCGTTTTTTCCGGTATTGCATGTCAACATTATGCTTAATTGTTTTCCTGCTTTAACATCTCGATATTAATGGATTATATAAGGATCCTCACAGTTTTGCTGCCGCACTCCGACGAATTTAGGGAGGAAACGAGGGGTATAAACGATGTTAAGAGTCTCTATTTTAGTCGGTCTTTTTATTTTCACTTCCTGCAGTCAAGATAGCATTACGCAAAATAATCGTAACGAAGATGCGCCAGGTGATGGTGGGCAAGACATAGCATCTGCCGATGCTGGGGCTGATTCCAATCAAGATGAAACACCTTCAGATAATGCAAAAGTTTATATTCCAGACGAGTACAAAGATCGCTCTGATGTAGGGGTTTATGAGGGGTCTGTTATTGCTAGTGATACGACTGCAGCCTATTTGAATCTACCGGCTGATACAATTATTGAGCCCGCTTCTATGCCGGCCGAAGTGAATGTCAAAATTCAAGATGAAGGCAGTGATGAGTTTAGGCCTGCTCGTCTTGTAGAGATTGCCAACTTTACATTAGAGCTCGACCAAATCGTTGATGAGAAGAAAAGTGATGATGAGCTGGTTGTTATATACCTAGTCAAAGATGACAGCGGTTCGGATATTGTTGGCCTCATTTCCAAAGAAGAGATCAATCTGGAAGAAAATAAAGCAGTTTTTAGTCTTGCTGGAAATGGCACTTATCAACTTGCCTACGTCAGCCCCATCCAAAAAGAGTCAATCGTCCTTAACCTTACCAAAGACCAAGCGGACGCGATTCTTAACCCACCGTACAGTTTTAGCCCGGATTTCTCATAAAAAAACACC
>CAZBDM010000419.1:0-4739 GCA_964490675.1 uncultured Oligoflexales bacterium | reverse complement strand
CGGGCTAAGGAAGCGAATAGAGTGTAATTTTTTGGCAGGTGGCTGAAATTTTTACGATCTAAGCGGTTCACCGCTCCCCCTCATGACTTTTTGTCTCTTAAGGGAAATCGGTAAGAAAGACATTATATTCAGTGTGGAGTGGATAATGTTTTATAAAAATCATAACAAAAGCTTAGTTTTTATTATAAATAAATAAAAAGCTTGATAAATTATTAAAGAAGCCATACTATTGGCATATCGCCGCATTTCTTAAAATGCAGAAAGAATTCTTCTATCCCATCGAAAATCGAGTGTTTCTGACAGAGAGGTCTTAGATTGCTATGAAATATTTAGTTTTAATGATGATTTTTTTTCTTCTCCCTCGTTCCGCTTTCGCTGAACCACTGACTCTTTTTGGTCACGAGCTTGACCCAGGAGTCGTGAAAGAAGGAGACTGGGGCAGTGATCCACGAGCAGAGATGCGCCAAAAGTTATTTGAGGAAGGGGGCGATTGGGATGAAGACTCGCTTGGCCGCATAGAAAAGCCTTCTCCAGATCAGGTAGCCGTTAGGCGCATTAGAGATAGCGTTTTGGATGGAATGAAACAGAGATATTTTGAAAAAAAATATCTTCCCCCAAAGGAAGGGGGGGTACCAGGCTACCAAGCCCAGATCATAAGCTACAAAGAAGGTTCTGCCGACGAATGTCAGGTTGCTGGCGATCACAGGCGAGTCCTTGGGGCGGGCTTTTCGGTTAGCTGTTCATTTGTTGAAAATGATGGGCTCGAGCTTCATTTTAGCATTTTTAAAACGGGCACAGAGCAGCCGATCTCTCAAATCATATTAGAGGTTTCAGACGATCTTGACGAGGAGGGTGAATATACCTTTAATGAACCTGGCAAAAGGCAAAGGGTGCGGGGAATGGGGAGTCTTGAATGGGAGTAATGGCTGTCAATCGCAATTATTTGGTGTCTCTCAGTCCGCAAATAGTATGGAGACCGACCCTTTTATCAAACGCTCTCACGGGCATCTCACCAAAAGGGTGAAGCCAAATTTCAACGGTCGCAGCCACTTTTGCTTCGAAAAGATGCCCGCCCTTACAGTTAAAAGCCTTATCAGACATGACAATGTGAACGTGTAGATAAGGCTCGTCTTCTTTCAAGGATAAATTGCCGTGCAAACTGACGAGCTCGTAATCGTCAATAAAGGTTTGACGGATATACTGCTGCTCTTCAACGTCGTAAAAGCCAAGTTCGACATCTTTGATTGCACCGAGACCTGTCAGGGTGGCGCCTTTCATGTCCTTTTCTCTCACCACTTTCGTCAGCGACTCAAGAATCGGCTCGCCAGGCTCAAGGATTACCGAGACTAAAGAGCGATGTTGCAGAACGTGCATTAATTAATCCTTTAAGACGCTAGCAAGCTCACCGCTACGTTCGAGTTGCATCACAATATCACAGCCGCCGACAAACTTACCTTTGACGTAGAGTTGTGGAATCGTTGGCCAATTAGAAAATTCTTTGATCCCCTCTCTGATATCCCAGTCATCTAAGACATTTACCGAATGGTAACTAGCACCATTTTGGTTGAGGATATGGACGACTTGGGCAGAAAAGCCACACATCGGGCTATCTGGAGAGCCTTTCATATAAAGGAGGATCTCGTGGTCTTCGACTTGTTTTTTAATGACATCTTGGATGTTTTGTTCTGACATGAGCTTTCCTTTTTCAAGAGATGGCCGGTTTCACACCGCTAATCAGATAAAATCTACTAAATCTCTAGACTATCGGTCAACCAAACGATTAATGCTTTAACAGTTCGTTGAGTTCAAACGATTCGACAGTTCCGCAGTACTGACAGGTCGTTTCAATTTTGCCAGTTTCTTCTTTGATGGCTTTGAGCTCTGTCTCACCGAGGGACATCAGGGCAAGTGCCATGCGGCTTCTTGAACAAAAGCAGCGGTAACCTAGCGGTTTAAACTCTAAGTTCTGCAAATTCTTATCAATATCTGTAAGGTAAGTAAAGATATCTTGGCCGCTCGCACCATTTGCGATGCGCTGAGACAGATCAATCGACTTAACCCGCTCTTCTATTTCATTAAGGGTCTTTTCGGGGACTTGCTGTCCTCCGAGTTTTTGAATGATAAACCCACCCGAGCCAAGCACTTTACCGTCCTTGTCAAGGTGAACCCCCGCACCCACAACCGAACGAATCTGTTCGGAATCTAGAAGATACCTTGCTACGTCTTCTGCAATTTCACCGGACTCCAGTTTACAAACACTGGTGTAGTCTTCTGATTTCGCCAAGCTACCTTTTTTAACAACGATTTTACCATTTTTACCGAGTGCTTCGCCGACTGTTTGAGGCACCCTATCACCTTCGCCTATCACCCGGTTAAGCTGCGGGACCGCAACAAAGCCACGCAAAGCGGAAGGGTTGATGTATTCAGCGATGATTTGCCGGATCGGACCATCGCCGATAAAACTACACTTAATGTAGTGATCTTGGTCCTTTAATGACGAACCCAAAAGGGCTGCGCAGGTCAAAGCGCGACCAAGAGCGATGGTGGTCATAGGGTCTAGGTTATGTTTTTTCTGGGCGGTTTTGACAGTGTCTGTGGTGATGGCAGTCGAGCAGCGGATACTACCGTCATGTATCAAACTATAGCTGATACCGTCGATCAGAGGCCTTTTGCTGTCCTTTTCTGTCATCGATCGTTTCTTTCTTCCTGGCACCTGAGGCAAAACGAGACTAAGCTCGTTGTCTTATCACTTGAACCATTAAATTCAAACGAAATTTCGTGCGAGGCTCGATTGGTCCTTTCAAAGATTCTTTGAGCTTGCTACTTTGTGGGGGTTCTAAACTGGTGAATCAGAAACTTTATACAAAGATTAAAATTGCAACCAGGAGAGGTCGCGTGACATCTTTTAATCGATCTTTTTTTATACTGACCGCTGTCTTTTTTCTTTATCCGACGACTTTTCTAGCCGCCACACCGCAGAAACTGCCGGTAGACTTCGGAGGCACAAACCCGCTTCTTTGGAGACCGGAAGCGGTTCTTGCTAATGCTGTTTCTGAGGCTCTTAATGATTTTTGGCACGGAGCTAATAGCGACCAGATCGCCGATGTGATTGTCTCTGTACCATTATCTTTCAAAACGAGTCGTTTTCACCCCTACGGTGATGGGCAATCCAATGCCGCTGTTTCATTTAACGACTGGTATCAGCAAAAAACAACTTCTCCGAGCTTTGCAGACGGTGCGTTTCGGCCTCCTCTTATTTCCGTACTTGTCACTCTAAAAAGCGGTGATCAAAAGATCTATTTTAAATTCGATAAAAGGTTTCCAAAAGGACCAAAGGATCGAATCGGCTTTGAAATTCGCTATCGGTCGTCTGAGGGTAAAATTGTCGTTGAGAAAATCCAAGCAATGCCGGTAGATGGACACCTTATCGGTGTTTGGCAAGACATTCCCGCGTCGCTCAAACTCCTTACACCTGCCAATAAATCGGCCTTTCTCGTTAAGCCGATAGACGACTTAGAAGACCATAATCAAACTTTCAACGATGTCTTCCCCGTTAGTTTTCGTATCCCTGTTGGAAAAGCTGAGGATATCGCTGAGAAATTGCCGGCACCACGGGCTTGTGGAAAAGTTGTTGATTGTATGAACCTCAAAAAAATCGCTGAAGAAGACGCGCTGATGTCGATTCATTGGCTTGATGTCGACAGCGAAGACCCTGAGCTTGGCGATCTAAAGTCAGCGCTCCTGGCAAAAGTAGAAACCTTAATCGCCTTTCACCAACTTGATGGTCACGACCAAACTGTCCTCTCCCAGTTAAGAAAAAAATACTACAATCTTCTTAACGACGGGCAGCGGACAGTCTTAAAAAAGGCCCTCTTCTTTACTGACAGCTGGAAGGACCTTTTCAATATTGAAAGAGGGGGCGTCCCCTATATGCCACTTATCATTCACGGTCGGTTTCCGACGGACCAGGGCGACCTATTGACATCGACGGGTATGGGCTGGACGTGGGTCTTTGATGGTGAATCGGATTATAAGACCATTTATACCTGTTTCGATCGGCGTCAGAAAGATAAAGAAGCCTTAGCCAATCATGGAACGGGCAGTATTTTTAACGAAGGGAGAAGCGTTGTCAGTGGCGCTGGGTGGCACCGTATCGGTGATAGCCAGGAAACAATTGTGAACTCATTAGAGAACGTTCCGATTGTTGTTTCAGCAGGATTTTCTCTGCCGACTGAAAGATTTCAACATTTAAAACCCTACCCTCATGAAAACTACTCTTACGGCCTTAGCGATGTCGCCGTTGCGCGTTTTCTCTTCCCTGGAGAGGGTTTTGTGACTTACGAGGTCGGTGGTTTTGATGGCTCTGAAGACAAACCAGAACTGAATAATTTTCACTGGTATTTTATTGACCATAGTCAAGAGGTTTGCACGGAAGAATGGATTCACGTCGCTGGTCAAAAAGCACCTGATCTTCTTGGTGAAGGGCACTAAGGTGACAAGTAAGTTGCTAAAATTTTTCTTCATGAGTGTTTCTGTTAGCCTGCCCAGCCTTGGCTTAAGCTGCGGTGACCGAGAAGTTTATGACCCAAAGAAAAAGGCTGCTTATCAGGAGATTTTAAATCAATACCAGTTAAAAAACTTCGATCTTGAAGCGCTTAAGAAAAAAGCCCTTGCTCGATTAAAAAATAAAGAAAAAAAAGAAAACCCCAGGCCGCGCTCCACTAATTGACCTGGGATTT
>CAZBDM010000418.1:0-4739 GCA_964490675.1 uncultured Oligoflexales bacterium | reverse complement strand
ATCGTCGGCAGCGCTGGCGGAGAGGTCTTCGGAAGAGAGATCATCACTTTCACCGTGTAGATCGTCAGCAGCGCTGGCGGTGAGGTCATTGGAAGAGAGATCATCACTTTCACCGAGTAGATCGTCAGCAGCACTGGCGGTGAGGTCTTCGGAAGAGAGATCATCGGAAGAGAGATCATCACTTTCACTGAGTAGATCGTCAGCAGCACTGGCGGTGAGGTCATTGGAAGTATCAGGCGATAGATCTTCCGTATTTGCTCTTTCTTCGAATAAGTCTTCTAAAGAATCGGAACTGTCTTCTGGGATAGATGTGTCGTCTAGATCATTTCCTAGATCTCCCAGATCAGCTGCCAAGTCGTCGCCAGCAGAATCCTCGACAAGCTCATCGGTGTTTTGATCACTGTCATCATCTGTCGTTAGAGAATCATCAAGATCATCGAAGGCTTGCTCATCGCTTGATAGATCTTCGGCAACCGTTAACTTTTCACCATCATCTGTTTCTACTTCATCGCCTAGAAGACTATCTAATCGTGCTTCCAAATCCTCTTCTTGCTCTGCAATTTCTGGTTCTTCTGGCTCTTCCTCGATAAAACTGGAATCGTCAAAAGGAACGTTTAAGTCCAACTCCATCGAGTCATCAGCGGCCTCTGCAGTCAATTCAGGGTGCTCTAGTTTCGCGATGTCTATGCTATCAGCTGTCGCGGCGAGTTCGTCGATATTATCATCGATATCGTCGGCGAGATCATCGACATCGAAAATATCTTGCACTTCGAAGTCTGCTTCATCGCCAAGATCTTCGATGTCATCTCCAAGAGATTCAACCGATGTATCGTCATCAATGACTCCCTCGAGTTCGAAACCATCGTCCGCAAGATCGTCGATACTGTCATCAAGATCGGAAGAAATTTGAAGGTTGTCAAGGTCGTCATCTTCATTGATCTGGCGTTCGGCCTCTGCCATTTCTGCGGCAGTAGCGGCTGCGGCTGCTTCTTCTTCAGCGATGCGTTGCTCTTCTACGGCAGCGGCAGCTTGCTCCTTGGCAATTTTGCCTAAAATTTGACCATAGCGACTCAAGAAATCTTGCAGGTCGTTGACCGAAGGTTCGAAGTCAGTGAAGATATTTTGGAGGTTCTCATAGATACTTTCAAACGTTGCAATCGTAGGCGTAATATTCCAACCCGTAAAAAAGCTCAATTGCTGAAGGACATCATCGTCGAGAGGGTCAGCAATGGCGACTGTGAGCTGGTCTCCATCAAGCCGCATGGGAATGACCTCCAGGACTCGCATAAGGTTTTCATCAACTTGCTTGGTCACTTGCGGTGTCATGCTAGTTTCCAGCGAATTCTTGTCGGTGATAGGCAGGCTTGTTTTTCTGTGAATAAAATTAGACAGTTGTATCTCATCCATGATGCCGAGTGCTACGATACTCTTGGCAAAAGAGCACGATGATGTCCCGCTTTCGCGCGCGATGGTGCGCCGGTCTTTCTCAGTTAAGAGACCTTCTTTAACCATTAGCTCGCCAAGGCGGGAAGCCCCCATAATTACCTCACAAATTTTTATGGAATGGCAGTTCTCGAATTCTCTGGGAAAAATCACCGTTTTCCTTATAATATCACACCTTATTGGTAGTCTGAATCATCACCGACTTCTGACCGGAGAAAGAAACGATATGAGTCAAGGTAAAAAGCACCAAAAACAACTTAAACGACCAGACGCTTTCCAAGTGAAGGCTTTGGATTTCCTGGCGCAAGCAGAGAAAAATAAGGCGACCCTCATTAAAATCGTCGTTCCGATAGTGGTCATTTTATTTTCCATCGTTGGGTATCAATATTACGTCGATTACGCTGCAGAAAGTCGTAGGCAAGATTTAGCTAGTATCGATGCTATCTTCGAAGCGGAGAATGAAAAGATACAGGAACAGCGCAAGAAAATTCAGGAGGAAATCGCCTCGATCGATAAAAAAATAAGTGAGCAGGAGAAAGCACTGACTCCGAAGGTAGATGACAAAAACAAAGCAAAAGAAGTTGATAAAAAAATAGAAGAAACAGCAGAACTCAAAAAACTTCGAGAAGATAAAAAAGTCCTTGCAGACCAGCAAAAAGACTTAATGGCCGATCATTCAGGGAGTTCGGCAAAGTACCAAGAATACTTCCAAGGCCACAAAACTTCGGCTGAAGGTCTACAGGCAGGTTTAAAGTCGGCTAATATTCTGATCGAACAAAAAAAGTTTGAGGATGCGGCTAATACTCTCAAAACCGTTTTAGAAGGTGCTCCAAAAAACAATTTCTATCAAGGTCAGGTGAGAGTTCTTTATGCAAGTCTTCTTGAGCAAATGGGCAAGTTTGATGAAGCACTTGAGCAACTCAACTTATCCCTTGAAGTGGTGGGAGACGGCCTTAAGCCGCGTGTTCTTCTTTCTAAAGGCAGAGTACTTCTTCTAAAAAAAGACAGCGAAGGAGCATACAAGGCCTTAGATACACTTATTTCTAAGCACGGCTCTTCGCAAGAAGCCCACAAAGCTAAAACGATGAAAGCTCTATGGAACTAAAAAACATCATTTCTTCTCAGTCGATGGTTACGATCGGTATTGTATTGTTTTTGAGTTTGGCGTCGCAAGCTTTTGCAGCCAAACCCTACGGACTGCAATCTGACGGCAGGGGTATCGCCTTAACGCAGGAAAGTTTGCGCCCCTTTCGCGTTGGTGTTCTTCGTTTTAACGAAAAAATAGACACGAAAAAGCCCCTTGCATCTGCCGATTTCTCAGGGTGGGTTAATGTTGGAGATCTTCTCATCGGTGCTATAAATAGTGACTGGTTGGGAGCCTTTTCGATCATTGATAAAAAGCCGCAGTGGTGGTTGAAGATAACTGAAGCTCTTACCATTCCTCCTATGGTCACTGGTGGCTGGGTGATTATTGCAAGCAAAGATGGTAAACTAACAAAAGTAGAAGCTCAAAGCGGCAAAAAAGTGTGGGAGCTCCAGCTAGACACCGCGCCTCTACGTAGCCCTACGAAATACGGCAACGATCTTATTGTCGCGACAGCCAGTCAAACGGTTTATAATATCGACTTTCAAAAAGGTACGAGTCGCTGGGTTTTTGATACCCCTTTCCCTAAAAATTTAATCGTAAATTCCTTGGCGCCACCTGTTGTTCATGAAAGAAGTATTTATCTTGGAAGTAACGATGGCGAGGTGATTTCCATTGACGCTGACTCTGGGCGGCAAAACTGGAAGTACGAACCTTCAGTAACAAAATCTAGATTTAAGGATTTTGTCGGCAAAATGATCGTCAATAACGGTCGTCTCATCTTTACGCGCTACGACGGTCTCCTTGGTGCAATGAATATCCGTGGAAGTCAACGGTCGATGGCATGGACGCAACAACTAACCGATATCGCAACATCGACCACCAGAAGCGGGATTCTCTACGTCGGTTGTGTTAATGGTGATGTCTATGCTTTTCAAATGAGTGACGGTCGTCGTCTTTGGCGCAGTGTTATTGGTGCGAGTGTCAGTTATATAAGAGCCGGTGAAAGCATGCTTTATGTAGCCTCTACTGAGGGACGAATCGTCGGTTTATCAGCTAAAGATGGTGAAATGAAATGGCATGACGACTTACAAAACGCCATCATGAGTCCACCTGTTTATATAAGGGGAGACCTGTTTTTTGCGACAGGTTTTAAAAACCTTTATGGTTACAAAATAAAGTAGAGGAAAAGGGGACTGACTAAAGCAGGTCCCCGCGATCTTTATTTTTGAGATGTTCTACTACTTTTTTGACATCTTGAGCACGTTCTTTAGGACAAACAAGCACAGCCCCTTTAGCTGCAACAACGACATAATCTTTTAGTCCAAGAGTGGCGACAAAAGGCCCATCACTATCGACTGTTGTTCCTCTGCAATCTAATAGAAACGCATCTCCATAGACAAGATTGCCATCGTCATCACCTGGGAAACAATGGTCAAGAACGGCCCAACTGCCAACGTCTTGCCAGCCAAAATCAGACTTGATAACCGCAACTTTATCACTCTTTTCTAAGATCGCATGATCGATGGCAATCTTTTCCAGTTTGCTGTAATAAGGAGCGAGTGCTGTCGGAGTCATGTTGGCAAAACTTCCTCCCCCTTCTTCAAGGGCTTTTTCAAGAACTTCGAGAGTTGCCGGAAGGTATTTTTTAAACTCGTTGATAAGTGTGTCCACCCGCCAAATAAAAAGACCGGCATTCCAATAAAACGATCCGCTGGCAAAGTACTCAACAGCGAGCTCTTTGTGAGGCTTTTCTCGAAAGCTCTTTACATGCCAAGTGTCTTCAAATCCATCAATTGGTTCACCTTTTTCTATATAACCATAACCGATTTCAGGATAAGTTGGGACGATTCCCAGGAGAGTGATGAGGTCTTTCTCTGCAATTCTGACGCCTTCTGAAAGGATCTCCTTAAAGGTCGTAGTGTCTTTAATGACGTGGTCAGCATGAAGAGAAATCATAACAGGTGGCTCAGAGCCTTTATGGACGGCTTTAACTTCTAGAGCCGCGAGTGCCAATGCGGCAGCAGTATTTCTCGCTTCAGGCTCAGCGATGACACGTGGGCAACGGTCACCCACAATATTTTGAGTCGCTTGACTTTGGTCCTTGTGGGTAACGATCATTCTTTGTGAAGGATCGATAAAACCCTCTAGTCTTCCGAGGGTGAGTTCAATCATGGTTGCGTGTGCATCACCAATTTTACAAAGCTGTTTC
>CAZBDM010000417.1:0-4745 GCA_964490675.1 uncultured Oligoflexales bacterium | reverse complement strand
TATGCTTGAAGGGGTGCGCTTTCACGGTTGGGGAGCGACAACTCATTCAGTTGTCATGCGTAGCACGTCGGGTACGATTCGCTTTATTGAAGCAAAGCATAATTTCAGAACGAAGCCGACTTACTAAATGGAATGTTGCTATCAGGCAGATGATTTGTAGTACTTAAGGCTTTGAACGTCGTCAAAAATACACTTTCCAGTTTCTATTTTCTTTTCTAACTCTGCATTCACATTAGAAACTGGGATGTTGTATTGCAAGATAGCTTGCATAATTTTTTCGACATCGTAGTAATATGATTTGAGTGTGTTGTATATGTAGGCGCGATCTTGTTCATCGATCGTTTGAATTTCTTCTTTTTGGTGGAGCTTGATCGCAAGCTTAACCTTTTCTACCAGTTCTTTAGTCTCGAAAGGTTTCTCAAGGATGTTGTAAGCACCAGCTCTTAATGCTTCTCGACAGATTTGGTCGTCGACACTACCGGTAATAAAGAGAAACGGAACACTTAAATTCTTCTTTTTAAATTCGTTAATAACCATCAGACCGTTCATGAACGGCATGTTGATATCGCAAATAATGACATCGAAACTAAAACGCTTCGCCATTTTAAAGGCTGAGAATCCATCGGGAGCATATTCGAGGTCGAAATATTCTCTGGTAGTTAACTGTAACACCTGGAAGAATTCGTAGTTGTCATCAACTAGCAAAGCCTTAATCTTTTTGTTCTCTTTGGCTTCTTCCTTCTTTCCAGGAGAAGTCGCGAGAGTATTACTGCTTTGACTGTTTTTGCTCATGATGACCCATGTTTCAATTTATTGCTTGTTGACTTTGCTCTTAACATTTATCGAATGTGGCTGACAAAACTTGAAAGAAATCTGACCTCATTTTTACTTTTTTTAATTTTCCATTGCGCTTTTGTTAATGTTTACGATAACTAAAGGTTCTATCGCCTATTCGATTTAATAATTGTGTGATTGCCTTATTATCAATTATCAATTATCGATATCGGCCCTACTAATAAAAACTTTTGCGATAGGAAATTATTTCCGAATTCACCAAAGAATTCAGTTTATTAGAATTGACAGACAATCCAGATTTGTCTTATTTTGAAAATTTTTTTAAGCTTAGCTAGAAAAGAGCAGTATTTTCAAATGATTAATATCGAGGGTGTAAGCAAAGCCTATAACAATCAGGTTGTCTTACAGCAAACAAATCTTACCATTCCGACTGGAAAAATCACTGCTTTCATCGGCCCTAGCGGTTGTGGCAAATCAACCATACTTAAAATCTTGTTGGGGCTTATCGAACCCTCCTCGGGGCGGGTCAAGATCGATGGAGAGGTGGTTGATCAGAGTAACTGCATTTCACTGCGGCGTAAGATCGGCTACGTCATTCAAGAGGGCGGTCTTTTCCCTCACTTAACAGCTCGAAACAATATTCTACTGTTAGCTAAGCATCTGAAATTACTTGACGAGTCAATCGAACTCCGCCTCAAAGAACTCACGGAAATGATGAAACTGCCTGAGTCGGTTCTTAATCGTTATCCTGTTGAGTTGTCAGGGGGCCAGAGACAACGGGTCAGCCTCATGCGGGCGCTTATTCTTGATCCTGAATATTTACTTATGGACGAACCCTTTGGAGCGCTCGACCCGATGGTGAGAAGCTCGCTTCAAACAGAACTCAAAGATATTTTCGGTACGCTTGCTAAGACGGTTCTCTTTGTGACTCATGATATGGGTGAAGCTTGTTACCTTGCTGACGAGATTGTTTTGTTTGCTAAAGGCAGAGTGATCCAAAAAGGAAATCTAGAAGAGTTGCGGGACCAGCCTGTTTCTGCATATGTTACTGAGTTTATTAATTCACAAAGAGCGTTGATTGATCTGTGAGAAAGAAGACGATTTATGTTGTTACGTCTAATAACTGTTTTTTTGGTCTTGTCCGGTAGCTCAGCCTTTTCTGAGCCTTTAGAGGTAGGCAGTAAAATCTTCACCGAGTCTTACGTACTAGGTGAACTTGCAACTATGAAACTTAACCGTGATGGGCATCAAGCGACGTTTCGCAAGGGAATGGGTGGAACTATTATTTTGTGGCAAGCCATAAAAAGTGGTGAGATAGATTTTTATCCGGAATATACCGGAACAATTTCAGAACAAATACTTAAGTCAAAGACGAGTCTGACGCTCTCTGAAATGAAAGGCATTGGAATGACTGACCCTCTCGGCTTCAATAATACTTACGCTATTTCATTGAAAAGAGAAAAAGCTGAGTCACTTGGCGTAAAGAAAATTAGCGATCTTAAAAATCACCCGGATTTAAAAGGTGGTATGACACCTGAGTTCTTAAACCGACGTGATGGTTGGTATGCAATGGCGAATCACTATGGGCTCCGTATGCAAAACATTAGGGGAATTGAACATGCGCTCGCCTATATCGCTCTTGATCAAGACTCTCTCGATTTGACAGATGCTTACTCAACCGATGCTAAGATAGAAGAAATGGACCTTATCACTCTTGAAGATGACTTGAAGTTTTTTCCTGAATACAATGCTGTCTTCCTTTACCGTCTTGATTTATCCAAAGATGTTATTAAAAGCATTTCACAACTCTCTGGTACGATAAACGAAAAGAAAATGATTCAAATGAATGCCTCAGCAGAAGCAACTAACGACTATAAGAAGGCAGCAGCTTTATATTTTGGGCTTGAGAATGTCGAAAGCGAACCAGTTTACATGAGGGTCTTGAAAAACACAGTCCGGCATCTTGGTTTGGTCTTTTACTCTCTATTGTTTGCCATTCTAATTGGTGTTCCCCTCGGCATAATCGCAAGTAAAGGTGGTCTGATCGGGCAAGGGATTCTAGGAGTCGTAGGAGTGATTCAAACCATTCCCTCTTTGGCGCTTCTCGCTATTTTGGTTGCTACTCCTTTTTTATATACCGATGGATTGACCGCGATCATCGCTCTGTTTCTTTATAGTCTGCTTCCAATCGTCAGAAATACCACTACTGGGCTACAAAATATTGCTAAAACCCTAAAGGAATCGGCAGAAGCGATGGGGCTTGAGAAGGCAGCGCGTATGCGCTTTATATACTTACCAATCGCTTCGCGAACGATCCTTGCTGGGATTAAAACAAGTGCTATCATCAATATTGGTACTGCAACTTTGGCGGCTTTGATAGGAGCGGGTGGTCTTGGTGAGGATATCATTAGTGGTCTCGCTCTCAATGATGCACGAACGATTCTTTTAGGAGCGATTCCTGCAGCTGGTCTAGCAATTGCCGCGAGTATCTTTTTTGAAGGTGTCGACCGTATTCTCATTCCCAAAGGACTCAGGTTAAAAGAAGAAACTTAAGATTTTAGCCGGGTGGCTTCTGTAGCGTAAACGTAAAGGTCGAACCTTTGCCAGGCTGGGAATCGACTGAAATGGTGCCACCATGACGATCGATAACTTTTTTGCAAATTGCCAATCCGATACCTGTCCCTTCATATTCGTCTTGGTTGTGAAGCCTTTGAAAGATATCGAAGATCAGCTGTTGATATTTAAGATCGATACCAATGCCATTATCAGCCACTGAGATTGCCCAAAATTCCCCTTGCTCTTTTGTGTTGATTACTATCTCAGGGGGCGTTTCCCTGTTAAACTTAATGGCATTTGAAATGAGATTTTGGAACAGCTGCGTAAGTTGTGGAAAGTCTCCCAAGACTTCGGGGAGCGGTGAGGACTTTATGACGACGCTGTTTTCTTTTATAGAACTAGCAAGGTTGTGTTTAACGTGATCGACAACGAGATCAAGAGAAGTCTTTTCGAGTTCTTTGGCTTTGATCGATAGCCTTGAATAAGAAAGAAGGTCATTGATGAGGCCGCGAGAGCGCTTGACGCTCGCTGTGATCTCAGTAAATGATTCCTTTGCGGCGTTGTTCATTTTTGGTCCGATTTGTTGACCTAGGAGCTTACAGTAAGCGTCAATTGTTCTTAATGGTTC
The DNA here is from genome assembly GCA_964490675.1 of uncultured Oligoflexales bacterium. Classification (GTDB taxonomy): domain Bacteria; phylum Bdellovibrionota_B; class Oligoflexia; order Oligoflexales; family JAWKNZ01; genus CAZBDM01. The sequence goes on along the minus strand of CAZBDM010000417.1, from coordinate 766 downwards.
CTGTAAATCATGAGAGGCGATGTAAGCAAATCTTTTGAGTTCTTTATTCGACTGGCTGAGTTTGTCGTTGAGTTTTTTAAGTTCTCGTTCTTTCGTCTTTAGATGTGATTGATCACGAATGGTCGCAATAAATGCTGTTTCGTCTCCTTCATGTATAGGAGCAAGGCTGATTTCAACGGGTATGGTGCTCTTGTCTTTTCTGAGTCCGGTCAGTTCTAGGTTGCTAGCCATTGGTCTGACGACAGGGTTTTTCATGTATTGTTGTCGAGCTTTTTCGTGTGAGCTGCGTAGCTCTTCTGGAATAAGGACTTCTATCGGCTGAGCGTGTAGTTCTTCTGGTTCGTACTGGAAATAATCTTTTACTCTTTTATTGGCATAAAAGATCAAACCAATTTTGTCGACAATAATGATTGCATCGGGTCCGCAGTCAACGATGTTTTTAAACAAATTCGCGAAGGTCTTGGGGTCGGTCATGGTGTTAGGTCATTCTACGAAATAGGAACTAATATCGATATCGTCAGAATTTGTTCCGGGTTTTAGTTTTAAAATGACTTCTACGCCTTTTCCAGGTCCTTCCGAAGTCAAAATTAATTGTCCTTGCATATTATTGATAAAATGCGAACATAACCACAAACCTAAACCTTTTCCGCCACGCAGTTGCTTGGTGGTGGCGAAAGCTTCGAAGTTCGATCGGGTTTCTTTTTTAGTCAGCCCAACGCCATTATCAATAATTTTCAAGACATGATAACCCTGAGAATCGTCTTCA
>CAZBDM010000416.1:4519-4752 GCA_964490675.1 uncultured Oligoflexales bacterium | reverse complement strand
ATCAAAAAATTGAGGTGTGTAGCTGCTCGTTGCTAAAGATAATGCTGAGTACTACGGCCGTTTTCTTTCTGATAAAGAATTCCATTTATTAAAGCATTATTAGTCGCATCTAGGGGTGTAAGGTCTCCACGGTAAGATGGTAATGGGAAGCAAAAAAGTCGTACCATGAAGTAACAACTCTTGTTTTAAGACACAGTTTTCGGGTCCCGTTTATTGCTTGTTTTAAAACATGG
>CAZBDM010000416.1:2012-4509 GCA_964490675.1 uncultured Oligoflexales bacterium | reverse complement strand
AGAATTATACTAAAGGCATGCTCCCATACCAAAACCTGAAAAGATATCTAAAGGACAATGTCATATTTAAAGTCTTTTTGTTTTTCATTTGTTTGAAGATATATTTTTTTAGCCAGATTGGGTTCAGCTATACGCTTGAGCAAATCAGTGATCCTGCTTTTGTGAGGGCCAATTTTGACGAAATCTTTGCGGCTTACGTTAGAGATCTGAACTTGCCGCAATGGTCAGCGAGTGAAGCCTCGGTCGAGAAGCATTTGAGTCAAATCAAAAACGTCGAGGTGGCAAGAGCCTTTTGGGAAGTAGGATTAGAGAGGCTTTCGGGACCTGAAGACCTCCGTAATCTGAGGAGGCTTTTCACTCCAATGGCCGACCAGTCACAAGAGATCTTAGACTACTTTATGGATCATCCCTTTAAAACCGCAGAAAATGCCTATGTTTCAGCTTCTTGGTTCGGTGACCGCATATCTAGCCGTCATATTTCTGAGCTCATTGATGAGGCGAGGCAGGCAAGTCCAAGGGTGGCAAGCATCTGGCAGTTACTTTACAACATTACTAGCGGGAACAGCGACATTCGCAACCCTCATATAAACCCCAGTCATGCAAGGGCCATCGGTCAGGCGGCAAGTACTTATATCAACCAAGGTTTACCTTCGGGAGTTGATAATCGCGCTTTTTCTCACGTGATCATTTGTTTGATACAAGCAGCGGATCAAGTGGATGATATCGTCGCGAAATATAAAGTAGGAGATCTTTTCAGTTCATCAAGAATGAGTGAAGAACAGCGTTTGGAGGTCATAGCCAACATTCGGCGTCTTGCATCGGATGGTTGGGACCCCAAAAAAAAGACCTATCAAACAATCTGACGCCCTTTTGGATATTCTTACTTCCGCCATCGAGGTGACACCAAATAACTCTACAAGTGCAACAGTTGCTTTGGATGCGATGAAATCTATCCTTTTATTCGCGTCCGGTCGATTCTCAAAGTTTCCAGAAGCTCACCATGATAGACTAAATGCCCTGTTTTCAGAGCGACAAGGGTTAGTCTCGAGCACTATCGAGGACATAAACGCTAGCGTTTCTGATTCTGGCATTGAATATCTGAAGGAAAATTTTCCCGCGCTTAGGAACTTCTTACGATCCACGTCTATTTTTGAGGCCATCACGAGACTTTGTAGAAGGAGTTGATCACTCGCTCCATCGCTATACTAAAGTCCTTAATGACTGAAAAATAAAAGGCCCCTGCAAATGTTATAAAAGAGCACACTCTTTCCAGGGTCTGTTTTTCAGTAATAGTAAAATTGGCTCCTCGGAATTAATTGATTCTACGTTAAAGCAATGGCATTCTGATAGTCGACAGAAATGAAAATCTGCAAAAAACGCAATCAACATGTATCGTCGCATAGCGCCTTATATTTTTACCTTCTATGAAGACCTCAAGGGGTCAATGGTCGACCTATCGGTCATTGTTGGAATTCTCTTCTTTTTTCAGTTTGCCGTATTACAAACAGTACCAGATAACTTAGGTATTATTATCGTCGGCCTCTTATTCGTTGCCGTCGGTCTCGCCATGTTTCTTAGAGGGCTTGAGCTTGGCATTTTTCCGCTCGGAGAAGACCTTTCGCAGGAATTGGCAAGTTTGCCAACAAGGTTTTGGATTTTGGTCTTTGCGTTTGTCATTGGATTTGCAACAACAATTGCGGAGCCAGCACTCATTGCCATTGCAGGTAAAGCTGAAGTGATTAGCGGCGGGCAAATTGACGCCCTCATTCTACGCCTAGTTGTGGCATTTTCAGTGGGTTTTGCAATAGTCATTGGTGTCGTTCGGATTATAACCAATCACCCTATACATTGGTATATCATCACGGGCTACGTTCTCGTGATCGCCATGACAGTATTTTCGCCTGAAGAAATAGTTGGCTTGGCCTACGATTCTGGTGGAATAACGACTTCTACTGTCACTGTGCCACTGATAGCTGCCATCGGAATTGGCCTTACCAGCTGTCTGAAGGGGCGTAATCCACTGCTAGATGGATTCGGTCTTATTGCTTTCGCAAGTGTGATGCCGATGATCTTTGTTCAGTTCTATGGAATCCTTGCATACGTAGGTGGCGAAGGGGTAAGCGTTAGTCAATCGGTTGTTGCTTCCGAGGCGTTCGTAGACGAAAGTAATTGGGCATATCTTGAGTTGCTTTTTGAGAGTATAGGCGACGTTATGCCTGTAGTGCTTGCAATCCTAGTCTTTTATTGGGGAGTGCTTCGCAAACCGATCAAGAGTTTTGGCATCCGCGCTGCAGGTTTTGGGATTGTTATACTTGGTCTTTACTTTTTCATCATCGGACTGGAAATGGGGCTTTTTCCAATTGGAGAAAGTCTTGCTGTAGAACTTGCGAACACGCAGAATCAGTTTTTGATCTTTAGTTTTGCTTTTCTTGTTGGTTTTGCCACAACCATTGCAGAGCCTGCATTAATTGCAGTTTCTAAAGAAGCAGCTCAAATT
>CAZBDM010000416.1:0-2002 GCA_964490675.1 uncultured Oligoflexales bacterium | reverse complement strand
GATTGCCCGTAAGGCTGAGGAGATTAGTGAAGGGTCTATCAGACAATATTTGCTTCGATTTTTTGTCGCTTTAGGAGTTGGGGTAGGGATTCTGTTGGGGACCTACCGTATCATTCAAGGCGATTCTATTGTTAGTTACATTATGGTTGGTTATATCGTCGTTATCATCTTAACTTACATCGCTCCCCGAACGATCATTCCCATTGCCTATGACAGTGGTGGCGTGACAACTAGCACTGTTACGGTACCAATAGTAGCTGCTTTCGGACTCGGGTTAGCGGAAGTTATCCCAGGCAGAGATCCCCTTATCGACGGATTTGGGTTCATCGCCTTTGCCAGTCTTTTTCCAATGATCGCAGTTCTGGCCTATGGTATCAGCAAGCGAGAAGCTATAAGGTTTCACGAACGTCGTATTTTGCAGCTTGAACAGATGGCAACCAAAAATTTGTTTCAACACCTTGATTCTGGAAATGAGGGTGATGATACGGGTGCCAGGGTGTATATCAATTCATTGAAAATAAGTAAGAAGAAAATCATCACTTTGACAGGTGAAGCAGGTTCTGGGGTCAGTACGGTTACGAAGATCTTGGCGAATGCGCTTGAATATAGAAGCTTTAGCGCAGGAGGGCTGTTTCGCAACATCGCTAGACAACGGCATTTAACTGTCGAAAGCCTTAATGACTATGCTAGAGACAACACTATTATTGACCAGGAAATTGATGGCCTTATCCGACGTCTGGGAGAAGGAAGTGAAATAGTACTTGATGCGAGGCTAGGTTACTGTTGGATCCATGATAGCTTTCGAGTTTTTCTTAAGGTTTCTCCAGCTAATGCAGCGCAGCGTGTTTTTGAAGAAATTAAGTGTGGTAAACGCTTTGAAGAAGGAGCAACTTCTCTTGATCAAACTATGATAGCCATAGAAAAGCAGTTCGAGAGCACTCAAAAGCGATATTTTCGTGATTATGGTATCGATATTACGAATGTCAAACCCTTTGACCTTGTGGTTGACACAGACAATAAAACAGCTGAAGAAGTGGCGAAGACTATATTGAAGTGTTACCGAGCTTGGTTAGAGGCTTCCTAATCAAAATTTACTGTCGACATTAGTCGGTAAACTTCTGCAAAAAACGTTTTTCGGCCTCAAAATCGCCAATCAAGACAATTTTTCCATCTTTGGGAAGTGGCAAGTCTACGGCTGGGGTGACGCTAGATTTATCTCCTTCAATTAATGCGATGACGCTGCACCCGGTACTTTGGCGAATCTGACTTTCGCTGATCGTTTTGCCAATGAGACTCTTTGGCGTTTTTTGCGTGAAGACATCTAAACCCTCTGCGACGATTAGAATGTCATTCCTTTTTATAAGATTAAAGATGATGTTTGCACCCATGGATGAGTAGGATAAGACAAAATCTGCTCCTGCACGGTGTAGCGAATCAATGTTCCTTTCAAGGGTGACGCGGCTGATGATCTGAATTTCTGGGCGGAGTTTGCGGCAGTAAAGCGTAAGATAGACATTCATATCATCATCATTGGTCGTGACGACGACAGCAGAGCAATCCATAATTCCGGCCTTTTCCATGACCTCTCTAGCTGCCGCATCCCCTCTAACCACATGAGGATCAGAGGTAAGTACATCCGATTCCTTCTCGATAATACAATAGTCAACCCCTCTTTTTTCGAGTGCTTTGGCGGTTGCTTTTCCTACCCGACCGCCACCAATTATGATGACAGGAGACGGATTTGTATGATATTCGCCAAACTCAGAGTCGTACCTTTCCATACTTTCTCGAGTACCCGCTAACACTGCGATGGAGCTATGGGTGAGTTCTAAATCTGGTGCAGCAGCTTTAAAGCTCCCGCGTTCCCAGATACCAGCGATATTGATATCAGATTTTTCTCGTAAGTTTAGCTGATTCATTTTTTTTCCAACCAAGGGAGTATGAGAGATGTTTGCTTCCGCAATAACTATATTTCCGATTCTACCTATCTCATGACTCAGAG
>CAZBDM010000415.1:1487-4758 GCA_964490675.1 uncultured Oligoflexales bacterium | reverse complement strand
TGCAGGCAATCTTATTGACGTATTTAGAAATGTAACTGACATCGTGACTGACAATAACAATGGGCATTTTCTTATGAAGACAACTTAAGATCTCAAAGATATTTTGCTCGGCTTTTGGATCAACACTAGCAGTGGGTTCGTCAAGAAAAAGAATACGCACTTCTCCGACAAGAGCTCTCGCGATGAGAACTCTTTGCAGCTGTCCCCCCGACAAAGAATGCACTGGTTTTTCTGCAAGATGCTCAACTTCAAGCTCGGCAAGCCTCTCAAGAGCGATCCTTTGATCGTCTTTAGCATACCAACTTAGTGCTTTACTGCTACTGAGACGCCCCATAAGAACGACATCTTTGACGCAAATGGGAAAGCTGCGTTGAAATTTCACGTATTGCGGCACGTAACCAATATATCGCGATGCTTTCTGAGGTGACTGGCCAAAGACTTTAACGCGTCCCGAGGTCGGCTTTAAAAGACCTAAAAGAATTTTAATGAGAGTGCTTTTACCAGCGCCATTAGGACCGATGACGCCAACGAAATCTTCTTGATTAATGCTAAGGTTGATACCATCCAGAGCCATTTGGTTAGCGGAATAGGAAAAACAAAGATTTTCGATCGTAATGACTGGTTCCATAATTTTATCTAAGATAAGCCTTAATATCTTGGGCTCGAAGCTTCCATGCTGCACTTCCATAGTTATTTTTTACAGTTTCAAGTTTCATCATGCCTTCTACCCAGATAGGACCTTGCAGCTCTTTCAGAGATTTAGGCTGTTTTAGCTCAACAAAGATCATAAGGTTAGGAGGCGGTGGGGGAACGTGAATACACATTCCCTGGTTAGGAACCAAAATAAATTCTTTGACCTCTTTAAAGTCACTCCCTAAAGGAACGGCAAAACCTGGAAGTTTGATTTTTGAATGTAGCTTCTCTCTTAGCTCACCAGGCATATCACCGGTTTTAAAATCCAACTTCCTTAGTTCTTTCCACTTAACTTCCGTCACTTGATTAGAATCGCCACTGCCTCCCCCACTCTTTTTAAAGATCAGTGGAAAGGCCAAAACAAGCGCAATAATTACTGCTGGGAGACCGTATAATATAGCTGTTTTAAGTTTCACCGTAATACCCCTAAACTCTTATCGTTAGACCGTCCGATAAAGATTGCCGATAAGCCTGGAAAGCAGGAATGCTACCAGCAAACAGTCCCGCAAGGAAAACACCTAGGACAATCAATAAATCGAACTGGTTGATCATTGTGATCGGTATAAAAAGTCCAAACTGGGTCAGAACAAAATCCTGACTGATATAAAGCAGACCATAGATGGAAGTCACCCCTAGTAGACAGCCGACACCCGCTAGAAAGGCCGACTCTGAGAGAAGAAGTAAGAAGATCGTAAATGGCTTTGCTCCAAGTGACCGCAAGATTGCCATTTCGCGACGTCTTTCGTTAAGCGACGTTAAAATCGATGTTAGCATACCGAGAAGCCCGGTAAGAACAACAAACACGGAGACTGTTTGCAGTGCTTTTTCGACAACACTTACGGTACTCCATAGCTGCTGGAAAGTAACACCCGGCAAGATTGCCATCAGAGCTTCGTTTTGGTTCTGATTGACTTCTCTCTGCAGTCGAAAGATCGACAACTTTGATTTTAAGCCTACTAGCATGGCGGTAATTTGAGTCGGTTGCAGTGACCTTTTGAGAGCTTCTTCAGGCGAGACTTCTTCGCCCTCGATTGGGGGAGCGCCAGATTCCCAGCCCAGGTGAATCGCTTCGATCCCTTCAAGACTGACGTGTACGGCACGATCGATAGGTGTGCCTGTACGCTCGATAATACCAACGATGGTAAAAGGCTTATCTTCGTGAGTTTGAATATCAGCCCCACTGATACCATGAGAAAGAATAATTTCTTGCCCCATCTCGTAACCAAGGGTTTTAGCCACTTCATCGCCTATAACAGCCTCGAAAACTCCCGAAAAGGCCTTTCCCTGACGCATCTTGATCGTTTGGTTTTTACCGAACCGATAATATTTGAAGTACGACTGATCAGTTCCGACTACACGGTAACCCTTGTGGGAATCTCCCAGAGAAATCGGAATCGTCCACTTGATGCGATCGTCATTCTTGTAAGCTTGGTAGCTTTGCCAGGACATGTTATTGGTCGCTTCGCCCATTCTAAATACGGAATAAAGCAAAAGTTGAACAGCACCTCCCCTTGCCCCGATGATAAGATCAGTGCCCGATAAGGTGCTCTCGAAAGTTTCCCAAGCACCCTTTCTCACCCTCTCTACACCAAACAAAAGAGCGACACTGATAGCGATCGAAAGGATGGTCAAAAAAGTGGTTAAGCGTCGATTGAGAATACTTTTAAGCGATAAAAAGAAAATTGACATCTTGACTCCCCTTGCTATCTCAAGGCCGCAGCTTGATTAATGTCCGGAAGAGAAAGCTGTTCAGAAAAAGAACTTGCCAAGGAACCATCGTGGCTGACAAAAAGCAGAGTCGATCCATTGCGATGACATTCTTCGATCAGAAGTTTAATAAACCCAGCTCTGTTATCTGCATCAAGCGCGGAGGTGGGTTCGTCAGCAATAATGATCTCCGGATCTCCCAGCAAAGCGCGCGCTGCTGCCACCCTCTGTTGTTGGCCGACACTCAGTTGAGTAACAGGACGATCAGCAAATTCCTCGACATCAATGCCTAATTCTGTCAGCAATTTTTCAGCCCGGTCTTCTGCATTGAGGTTTTTATCTTTTAATCTTTTGCGACGTAGCTTTGAAAAACTAAGCGGTAACAAAACATTTTGAAGGACCGACAGGTAAGGAATCAAGTTAAACATCTGAAAAATGTAGCCGATGTGATCAGCCCTAAACTGATCGCGAGAGGCTCCCGAAAGCTTTGACAAATCTTGCCCCAAAATAGAAATCTTGCCTTTTTGCGGCAAAAGAACGCCACCAACAAGACCTAACAAAGTAGTCTTACCGCTACCACTTGGCCCCCTCACGAAGATTCTGCTACCCTGCTCAATTTGCATGCTATCTATTTTCAAAACCAACGGATGATGCTGGCCGTATCTAAAGTCGATTTCACTAATGTCTATGATTTTTGCCATCTCTTACCCACATACACGACGACGATTACACTTTCGCTGACACCGTATTCGGATAATGTAACACAATCGCTACAAAATTTTTCCAGTTTTTCAGCCTATTATTAAGACTCAGGAGTCGTCAAAGGATAGCGCTCGACATATCTCCAGATGTAGACGAGCGCTGCTAAGCC
>CAZBDM010000415.1:0-1477 GCA_964490675.1 uncultured Oligoflexales bacterium | reverse complement strand
TACGATAAGTGCGAGTGTGAGGTTGTCTGGGAGGTAAAGTATGCTCACAAGATAAGCAAACTGCAGGACAGTCGTTAGCTTTCCGAGAAAGTTAGGCTCCATCAGATCGATCATTTTCCAACGCCGCACCATAACGGTCCAACAAAATCCCCAGAACACCGTCTGATCGCGAAGACTGATCAAGAATAGTTCCCAACCACCTAAAATATCTCTGAAAAACATTGTCCCAACGACAGAAAAGGTGAAACTTTTGTCGGCCAAAGGATCGAGGAACTGCCCGACTTTTGTTGTCCAATTAAACTTGCGACAAAGAAACCCGTCAACAGCATCGCTAAGAGATCCAACAATGACGGCGATAAGCAGGTACTTTTCTGGCAGAAACGGAAAGACAAACGCCAGAAAGAGCCTTAAGGAACTGATAATATTCGGGATTTGTTTTAGCATCTAGTGTTTTCCTGGCGCCTTCGGGGGATGCTTACCTTTTGTCTCCCGAGACCTTAATCGTTGGCAATTGATTTTTTAAAGATGTTTTCTGAAGCTAACCCCTTAACACCTCGAATGCAATGTTAAGAATCCTTAAAGAGTCCGTTAATCTATGGTTTTAAGCATCGATTTTTGTGCCGTTTTAACGGGATTTAGTGTATGGGTTGCGTGCAGTCAAAATTGTTTTCTCTAGAAGGAGATGTTTTATGTTTCTTAAAATCATGGGTCGCTCGGTTTCAGCATTTGCCCTAGTTTTTGCAGCTGGATCTGCTCAGGCTCTTGAAGTCGACAAAAAACTCCCAGAGTACAGTCCTGTCAGCGGAGTTTCAGGTAGCATCAAGTCAATCGGTTCTGACACACTCAACAACCTGATGACTCTTTGGTCAGAAGGCTTCAAGTCAAAATACCCAAACGTGCGCGTTGAGATCGAAGGAAAAGGCTCTTCGACTGCTCCTCCTGCTCTCATTCAAGGCACTTCGCAGTTTGGCCCGATGTCTCGCGCCATGAAGCCCAAAGAAGAGGACGCATTCGAAAAGAAATTCGGCTACAAGCCATCCAAGGTCCGCGTTGCGGTTGATTCTCTCGCTGTTTTCGCTCACAAGGACGCTCCGATCAAGTGTCTTTCAATGGCTCAAGTCGATGCCATCTTCTCTAAAAATCGTAAGCTTGGTTACGCAAAAGACATCAAGACTTGGGGCGACTTAGGCGTTAAAGGTGAGTGGGCAAGCAAGCCTATTTCTAAATACGGTCGTAACGCTGCTTCTGGTACTTATGGATACTTCAAGAAAGTTGCGCTTGGCAAAGGCGACTACAAAGACGATGTCAAAGAGCAACCAGGTTCTTCAGCCGTTGTTCAAGGTGTTGCTTCTGACAAGTACGGCATCGGATACTCTGGTGTTGGCTACAAAACAGCTGACGTCAAAGTTGTTCCTTTGACCACTAAAGCCGGCGGAACTTGCTACGATGCAAACCCTAAAAATGCTTACGCTGGCAG
>CAZBDM010000414.1:2693-4762 GCA_964490675.1 uncultured Oligoflexales bacterium | reverse complement strand
AAAGCCCCTTTGGCTTCCACATCATTAAGTCAGAAGCTTACCAAGAGGCAAACGAAATTAAGCTTGAAGATGCCAAAGAAGATATCGCTCGTAAGCTGATCAAGAAAGAAAAAACCCCTCAGCTAATCAAGTCGCGAGCAGACGAGGTCATCAAAAAACTTGCCACTGGTGAAGACGTTAAGGATCTTCTTAAAAAATACGGAGTGAGCTGGCAAAAGACTGGTAGCTTTGCTGCCAACGTAAGAGCAATCCCAGGTCTCGGGTTGAACGATGCAGTACGTACCGCAGTCCTATCAATGCAGAAGGATGGCGAGGTTTACCAAACACCTGTTGAAGTTGCTGGGAGCCAAGTTATTCTTAAACTTGTAAAAAGAGTCGATGCGGATATGTCGAAATTTGATGAGGAAAAGGCTAAACAGCTTACTTCCTTCGAGTCCCTCTACCAGGGGTATTCATATTACTCAGACTTAGAACAAGCATCGCTTGAAAAGTTCAAAGAGAAAATTGAGCGAAACGACAGTTATCTGACCTTAGATACCGCCCAGAACTGAACCAAGGAGTCTGGGGTGAAAGTCCTTGTTATGCGAAAGACCACGGGTTTTGATATCCGTGGTGAATACGTCAGAAAAAAAGTTGCTGAAGGAAGTCTTGACCGTTGTCACATCGACTCTTTAAGGCAATCCCATAAGGAACATTACGATACGGTAGATCACCTTCATAAAGTTCTTCACTCGCTAAAGATCGGGTTTACCGACGTCAGTCAAGGGCGATATTGGCCAGAAATTACCGATTTTGATGCGGTTTTAGCGGTAGGCGGTGATGGTACTGTCTTGCAGGCAAGCCATCATATCGATAGTGACGAAATTCCAGTTATCGGTATCCGATCGTCTTCGACTAGTGTTGGACATCTTTGCGTCTGCGGAAGTGAAGAAATAGATGATCTCATTAAGAAGTTGATCGCCAATAAAATTGTTTTTACAAAAGCGAGTCGTTTAAGAGCAGCGGTTAAACAAATCGACATGCAGGTTTCCTTCAAGTCGGCACCGGTACTCAACGATTTTCTTTTTTGTAATGAGAACCCAGCAGCCGTGAGTAAGTATCGCCTTAAATTTGAGGGTAACGATGTCGGGCAACGTTCAAGCGGTATATGGGTTGCAACGCCAGCTGGCTCAACTGCAGCAATCTATGCTGCTGGCGGAGAAAAGATGCCCCTCGAAAGCAAAGACTTTCAATTTCTTGTGCGTGAGCTTTATAGAAAAGATGAGCAACCCTTTGCTATTAAGCGTGGTTTGTTCAATCCCGATGAAGCCACTCTTGAGATTCAAAATCTTGCCGACCATGCTATTCTCGGTCTTGATGGTGCTCACCGGGTGATTCGACTCAATTACGGTGATTCGATAAGCTTCTTGCGTGCTCCTTCGCTGAAGATGGCGACCAAATTATAACTGTAAATCAAATGTTATTTCTGTCAAAAAGCTTTACACGGCTGATACATTTTCACTACACCCATCGGACAGAACGATTTTTTCTAATCCACATAAAGTTCTGTTAATATTGGGTTATTTTGTTCGTCTGGAGGGCTGGATCATGTTCTTTTTTGCTCTCCTAAAAGGAAACAAACTGGCTTCTATTTTGCTTCAGTTTGCCCAGTGTCGGAAGCTATGTGCTTACTAGGGTTTTCAACATTGACATTGGGAGGTTAGGTCTTTGTCATTTCGGTGAGTCGTCTTCAATTAAATTTCTTTAAAAGAAGTCAGATTTTGGATGACACACATCATGATTAATATTAACTAAAGGGAATAAGATTTGGTGTCTAAGATTTCTTTCGGTCACCTTAAAACTACCACTTAAATTCCATACACAACAGAGTACTGATTGCTTATGAAAGACAGATTTAGCAGTAAAGGTTACTTGTCTCATTTCTATGTGAGTGAGTCACTCATCGAAGGAAAAGGTCTTTTTTCTAAGACCCACATCGAACCAGGTAGTTTTCTTGGGACCTATCAAGGACCAACGGCGAAACGCAACGGTAAGTATGTTCTCTGGGTGACTGAGGAATGTGGGACCGT
>CAZBDM010000414.1:0-2683 GCA_964490675.1 uncultured Oligoflexales bacterium | reverse complement strand
TCATGAGAAGTGGTCGAAATAAATTGAGGTTTCTCAATCATTCGAATGATCCAAATGCATTCTTTGATGGCTTTGATTTATTTGCGAAGAAGCCGATTCAGCCTGGCGATGAGATTCCTTTTGATTATGGTGAAGATCCTTCCTAGCCGATAAATATCCTGCTGGCTAGGTCGGAAGATCTTTTCCATTTTGAAAAGCCGTAAGGGCTTTAGCCTGTTACAGACACTCCATCAACAAGCACCCATGGGCACTGATAAGAGCAATTCATAGTGAAGAGCTCTTTGCTGACGCCTAAAATTCTATCTGAAATCTCAAAGAAATTACCAGCAATCATCGTTTCCTTTACAGCCCCAGATCTCTTGCCATCGATGTAAAGAGAGCTAGACTTAGCAACGCCGCTAAAATCCCCTTTGATAGGATCGTTGTTTCCTGAAAAGCGATCGACAACGAGAAGTTCCTTACGAGCGTTGAAGAGATCGCTCAAGGGTTTGTCGCCAGCTGCGATACGCAGGCCAAACGGGCCGCCAGAAGTAGCAGTTGGTTTTCTTGCAAGTCTTTTGGCGCTGTAAAGATCGCAGAGGTGATCAACGAGAACACCTTTATCAATGATTGTTCTTTTAGAAGTCGGTAGGCCGTCACCATCGAAGGACGTTGCACCGACTAAGTCCTGCGCATGAGGATCATCAACAATCGTAAGCTGGTCGGAGATGACTTTGCTACTTACTTTTTCTTGCCAACGACTTTTACCGTCCATAACTGAGCGGCCGCTCGCATGAAACAAGATTGTTCCGACTAAAATCGATTGAACAGCTCTTGGTGACAGTAAAACAGGCCCGTTATATGTAGGGCATTTTCCTGGATTTAAAAGAGAGACCAGTCTTTCAGAAAACTGTTCAGCTTGTTTGACAGCGGTGTCTTGGTAACCCTTATGAGAAAAACTGCATCCATACTCATAATCAATTCCTGAAACCTGGTCTCCATCAACGGCCATTCCCATCCAAGACCAATCGATCAGTGTCTGTTTTTCGCGTTGAGTGACACCGTGTGTGTTATAAAGCCCGTGAGCGGAAGCATTTGTCCCGGCTTCAAAGCGATCAATTGCGATTCTTGTGTCCTTGTTGAATGTCTCAAGAATGGTTTGCATAAATTCCTGAATCTCTTCGAGCTCGATGTCATGCATCGCTTCGTCATAGAGAAAGTCTAGCGACGAGGCTTCATGTGCTTGCTCTTTTTTTGCAAAGCACAAATGAGGGTCAGCTACCGAGAACGATGCGAGATCAGTAGCATCTTTTATGGCTTGGGCAAGGCCGGATTTGTCCAAAGTATTGATTGAAGCAGAGCCCTTTTTTTGATTTTGATGGACAGCGACTCCAAAGCTTTGAACGTCAGAAGTGCTCGCCGTTGAAAACTGCTTGTTTTCAACAACAAGTTTTTTCTCAAACGCACAGCTTGTACCAATCTTAGCCTCATCGAGGTTTTCTTTTTTGGCAATATCAAGGCCGTAAAGGGCAACCTCATGAATCTTATTGGTTAGATTTCTAAAGGCTTCTTTATCAGTTGTCATGCTTGTCGTCCTCCGACGTTTATTTTGCAACGAATATAAGGTCCACCAGCATCGACCTTAGCAGGTTGTCCTTTTCCACAATATCCTGCACCGAGATCCCAAGCGAACTCTTTACTGACGGCGTCGACTGTCGAAAGCACATCGAAAGCAATCCCCGAAAGAGTTGCGTCTCTAAGAAGTTCAACCTTCTTGCCATTTTTTATGCGCCAAACCCATCCTGTTCCGAACATAAACTCGCCGTTGGCATCTGCTTGGCCACCACCTGCACCTTCGACCAAATAGCCATCTTCGAGACTACTGATCATTTCATCCAGTGTGTTTGACCCAGGCAGTAAAAAGGTATTTCGCATGCGAATGATAGGCTCGTCTTTAAAAAGCCATGCTCTCGCGTTTCCAGTGGGCTCGACACCAAATTCTTCAGCGGTTTCTCTGTTGTGGAGGTAGGATTTGAGAACACCGTCTTTGATGATCATCGTCGTTTCTGTTTCGACCCCTTCGTCATCAAAAGGAAAGTTTCCGACCGCATAGCCGGCAATCGCTTCCCTGCCTGAATCAGCCATCGAAACGAGTGGTGAAGCAACCTGCGTACCGATTTTACCTGCCGCTACCGATCCTGCTTTAACGAAGTCCGCTTCCACCGTATGTCCAATGGCTTCATGGCAAAGAAGCCCAACGACAGAAGGAGCTAAAATACAGATTTTTTTACCTCCTTCAGGGTATTTCGCTTTGAGAAGATCAGTGGCTATACGAGCTGTATCTTCGATCATATTAGATAGGGAGGGGTGATCGTAAAGACATTGCCAGTTTCCTGAAACACCAGCTGACTTCGCAGCTGTCGCGCGCTCTCCTTTGTTCTCGGCAATGGCTGATACAGAGACTTCTGGCTGGGCTAGTTTCATCGAGGCTTCAGCTCCATCGCTTGTCACAATGGTCTTCTCCTCAAGAATTTCATTGTAACGGCACTTGGCTGTTTGCACGGATGACGACGCTTTGGCGAGTTGGTTTTCATATCCAATGACTTGGCTGAGCTTGTCCGAGAGCGTCATATTGACAAGATCATCGTAACCAGGACCGACGAAGTCTGTCTTAGCGAGCTTGCCTTTCCTTAGCTTGACTTGA
>CAZBDM010000413.1:3334-4763 GCA_964490675.1 uncultured Oligoflexales bacterium | reverse complement strand
TTTTTGGAAGGTGAAGAGCTTAAAAGAGCCCACCGGTACTTCATTAAAGCCGTTTTAACTCTCAGAGAAGAGCTTCCTCCACTATCCTACGCAAGCCTTATCTATCAGTGGCTCATCAGCCTCCATATGTTTAGCGATGGCAACGGAAGAACAGCCAGACTTGCTCTTGATTGGATCCTCCTTGAAGCGGGCTATGTTCCAGCCTGCTTTCAAAACTTGATAGCTTCTTATGCAGCGGTTCATAGCGGAAATCCAAATCGCCCCTTTGAAGAAGTTCTCGAAAAAGTCTTCTCTGCTGTAAACAACTCATATCTACTTCTCATCCCTCAAAAAGCTGCATAGCGGACGAAAAGAAATGGCATCAAATATCACACTCACATCAATCGGTGTTGTTCATTCAACAAGAAAAGCCGCCCAAGACGATCTTTGGAGTCAAGAGAGTTCATTAATCGAGCTTGACGCAAACCTCTTTAACGAAGAATGTCTACACGGCTTGCAGGACTTTTCCCATATCGAAGTACTCTTTTATATGGATCGCGTCGACCCAAAGAAAATCAACTTAAAAGCTCGTCATCCACGCAATAATCCAGATTGGCCTCTTGTTGGTATCTTTGCTCAAAGAGCAAAAAATCGCGTCAATCAAATCGGTACGACCGTTTGCAAAGTCACAAGAGTCGAAAAGCTGAGTATCTTTGTTGAAGGTCTTGACGCCATCGATCAAACCCCGGTTCTTGACATCAAACCGTGGCTTGATGAATTCGGTCCGCGCGGTAAAGTTACCCAACCCCAATGGTCAAGAGAAATTATGAGCACATACTGGAAATAGAAAAGCTCCCAACCATAGTTGGGAGCCAAAAAAGTATCATTATTTTAAATCAACTAGTCTCTGGTAAATATATATCTTTCCCAAGAAGATGATCCATTGAGACGTATCGTACTACCACAGCGCCATCCGCCATTCATATTTCCGCCACTGGTATGAAAGCACAGCCTAGACTCAGGATTGTTTGATTCTATGTCACAGGAATTACGATTGATGGAATCACCAACTTTTGCAAATCCAAAGCTTGCCCCTTCACTGTAATAAAATCGCACTTCGTTGTGATCATTGTAGGCTCTTGAGCCATCACCAACATTTTTAAAGACTTCAAGATTTTCACCCATAGCAAGGACAGTAAAGTTATCCGCTCCAACTTGCCGACAGCCAAGCATGACATATTTTTTGTTACAGGCTTGTCTGATCTCCTCAAGAGATCTTGAATCTCTATAAAGATCTTGGTGACATACGTCCCAACCTTCTACAAATTCAGGCTCTACGTTTGTTTTAATACCTGAAAAAAGTGGCGAAGGCACCTCTCCAGAAAATTCAAATTGTGCGCTTCTTTGATCAGAGTCTCTTTCTAAAGAGAATGCAGTATCGGAGGTAATC
>CAZBDM010000413.1:0-3324 GCA_964490675.1 uncultured Oligoflexales bacterium | reverse complement strand
CCTTGACACTCATAAGTAGAGCAGCTGAGTGTCAGACTTGGCTCCCGACAAGGTTCAACAAATTGAACCTTCAGTGAAAGCAGTTTTTTGCTTTCATAATAACCATGGATGCTTACTGGGCAAAACATCGTTCCATCGGAAGCTCCGCCACCCGAGACAGTCTTATAAACCCCTCGTTTGATATATTTGATATGACAAACGTCGTTATCTAGAATCTCTTCCTCAGTACGATTCTCGACCACACCATCTTGGCAGATCACTTCAAAGCTACCGTCCTCAAGCTGCCGCATGCTTTCAATATCACCAACACTTAGCATGGACACATTGGCAGAATAGGCATTTGCTGATAAGAAAGCGCAGCTGACCACAACAGATAATCTCCTCAACCACATAATAAGTCTCCTGAATTTTTGTGTGAAATGTAGATCGATCTTAGTTAGAGCTTTCCTTGGGAGCAACTGAGAAAAAGCAAATCTGTTCGAAACTGTTCGCTCAACCAGAGTCACATCCTTCCCGCTGAAACTTTCAGACATGCAAATTTTATAAGATAACCCGCCAATTCAATTCGGAAACATCTCAGGGCAACCCTAACCTACTGGTTTAGCTGCAAACACTGTTCGTTTTTACTAGACACAATATATTTTTATGATACTCTTACCTTACTATGGTGTGCTTTCACTTCTTTTTCTTTTGTTCCCAGTTGCCAAAAGCCAGCTAACCCCCAAAAAATTTTCATTCACTCAACGGATAGCTTGTGACGAAAAAACTTATCCCTTTTTTATTGATGCTTTGTTTCCTACCGAAGCTGTCATTAGCGAATGGCCGCATCGGTGGGATGCTTGATATTATTGCCACCCGAGCCAGCCTGCAGCCGCAGGTCAACTTATACGTCGAACTTCTTAGCGCACTGGATCGTCACTATCCAGGTTTGGGCTTGGCAGATCTATCAATTGCAGTTGCAACAACTGCTTCTTACGATGAAAGTCTGCAAGCTGACTTTATTGCTATCGGAGAGGATATCAGTAAGCTCTTTCACTTGGCCGAAAATACTGGTCATAAGGATCTTTATGAAAATCCGAAACTCCTTGCAGCAGTGATTCAAGCTAGGTTTGAAGTCGTGTTCCAAGCCATAGATTACCATAGGGTTACACCATCTACGTTTTTTCAATTTAGTATTTTTGTACTTGATGTCTTTCCACAGAGTAGGTGTGGACTTGAACAATTTACCGAATTATGTGTTACGCGCAGCAGAATTGCCGCAAAAGCTTTGTCCATTGCAACTGTTGTGCAGCTTAGAGAGGTCTTAAACGGACAAGCCGATTTTATCGAAACCGCTTCTTTTCTTCTCCTTCTGTCAAATTCATCCGATAAAGCTTCATTTGACCTTTTCTACGATTTTGCCAGTATCGTAAGAACATTTATGACAGATGAAAAGACTCACCAGAGAATCACACTACTGCAAGAGGTCTTAATCGATCTCCTTGAACTTAGGTATGACAACCATTGGCAACATTTAAACCCATCTGGGGGATTGTCTTTAGAAAGAGAAACAGCCTTAAAGCGGCTTGACCGGATCTCTGCGATTTTTCGTGATCCTGACCTAGCAACGATTGCCACCGATATTATCACACAGCACTATCCTTTGTTTCAGAGTATTTTTGTCGCACTTTCAGCCGGCGAAAGCGGATTTATTCCTTTTCCTAGCCCTTCACCCATCTTTATCTTACTAGGCAGTATGATCAGTCCTAATGGCCCTTTAATACTTGCAAAACACCTTAATGTAGATGGAGAGGGTGCAGACTTGGTGAGAAGTCTTTTAATAGACCCGGAAGCGATCGAAGCACTTCCTGAAAGTGAACGCACTTTCTTACGACTTTTCGAAAGCCCCGCTGGAGGTAGCGCGAGTCTTCCTTTTAATGCTGCACAAAATGTCTTTGTCGCTATCAGTGCACTTGAAACTGTTCCCGAAGGCTTTTGGCCGTCAGCAGCTCTTTTCATTGATCATTTAGCCAGCCATCATAGCCCAACTTTGGCGGCTGAGTTTCTCTATCAATGGTTTTCCCAAGCCAGCATACGACAGGCAAACCAAGAGGCACGCGCAGAGTTTTGGAAAAGAGTATTCAAATTTCTTGCTCAACGCTGGCAAGCCATTGAACTATTTTCAGAGAAAGGAGACATGACGTTTCTTATCACTGGAATTCAAAACAGCGATGAACACTCTTGGGCGTTCTTGGAGGGGGTTCTTATCTTTATGGCCGCTGATCTAGAGACCTATGCGGAAGCATCAGAATTCAATCAAGCCGTCTTACGTGTTAACGACCTGCTCTCAGAAATTCTCAATGATGAATTATTTATTGATCTGGAACAAAGAATCTCCATCGCTGCGAAAGTTTCCAACCTATTGGAAGCCAGGCCGGTTCTGATCAACTATATTGATGCCCATTACGATACTGTCACGACATACGGTTGCGAAACTAAAGTGTTGTAATCTCAGCAGTCAGTGGTTGCCACATTTAGCAAAATCTCCTAACGTTACAAGAAATAATAAACTTTAACTTGGTCAGGTGATGCTATGAAAAAACTAATACTCTTATCTTTCGGACTTGTTCTTTCATCTCCTTCCTTCGCTGGCAAGAAGGTCAGCTATAACGTCAATGGCAAAGCTTACGAAGGTTACTTCGAGAAGGCTCAGTCATCAAAAAAAGGTCTCGTTATCGTTATCCATGACTGGGATGGATTAACGGATTACGAAGTTAAAAGAACTCAAATGCTTGCTAAGCTAGGTTATGACGCTTTTGCCATCGACCTTTATGGCAAGAGAAACCGCCCCGTAGAAACCAAGATGAAAAAAGCCGAAACCAGTAAACTCTATAAGAATCGCGAAAAAATGCGTTCTCTTATTCTCGCCGGTATGAAAGAAGCTAATAAATACAGTAAGGCGAGTCCGTTTGTCATGGGATACTGCTTTGGTGGAGCGGCGACCTTAGAGCTTGCTAGGAGCGGTAAAGCTCCCCAGACCAAGGGATATGCGACCTTCCACGGTGGATTAAAGACACCTGAAGGACAGAGCTACGATAAATCAGCTCCCATTTTTATTGCTCATGGCGGTGCAGATGTAGGAATTCCTATGGATGATGTCAGTAATCTTTCCAAAGAGCTCGAAAAGGCTGGCATCGATTATGAGATTGAAGTTTACTCAGGTGCACCACATGCCTTCACAGTCTTCGGATCCGATCGTTACCGAAAAGATGCGGATGAAAAATCTTGGCGGTCATTTATAAACTTTATGGAAAAGCACCGCCAGAATAGTTGATCCTGAGACGA
>CAZBDM010000412.1:3729-4770 GCA_964490675.1 uncultured Oligoflexales bacterium | reverse complement strand
AACCGTGGCGCCTAACAATCATCGATCCCGCAGCGATGCCCGCCGCTGGGCCTGGGCCGCCGTGGCGTTGATACTGGGCTTGCTGCTGTGGCGCGTACTGTACGTATTCATCGTTCCCTTAGAACTGATCCACGACGAAGCCTACTACTGGGACTGGGCTCTTGATATCCAGTGGAGTTATTTAGATCATCCACCGGGCGTCTCTTGGATCACTTGGCTTTCAAATCTACTTGGCTTTGGACACCTAAAAGTAAGGCTTTTTGCACCGATTTTTCATCTTGTCGCCAGCTTGTTTCTCCTTGCAAGTGTTAAATTTGTCACCAGCGATCAATCTAAAAGAAACCGCTTAATCGTCGCTATTCTTTTTCTCACCCAGCTTATCCCCGGCTTTAGCCTTTGGGGGATGGTTGCCCTTCCCGACACTGGACTTTATCTTTTTCTGTCAATTGTTGTGTTCCTGTCCCTCAAACTACTGTCAAAAGAACATCTTAATTTCGTCGATGGTATCACCTATGGCCTCGCTATGGGGCTGGCAGGAGATTTTAAATATCACGCTCTTCCTGTTGCCGGTGGCATGGCTTTAGGTCTTCTGATCTCTCGTTTTAGAAGAAAAAAATTTGATCTTGGCTTTTGGATAAGCGTCATAATTTTTGGACTCGTGGCCACCCTTCCTGTTTGGATATGGAATCTTCAAAATGACTATGCTTCTATTAGATTTCAAAGTGACCATGGATTTAAAGGACTGTCTTTTGATTATCACTACGCAGCTCGTGCCTGGCTTGGTCAATTGATTTTTTTAACCCCTTTAGTGGGCATCGCAATGCTCATCATGGTCATCCGCTTTTTAAAGGGTAAATTCACAAAAGATATAAATGGTACCGCTATCGCCCTTTCAGGGTTTATTCCGCTCTTTCTAATCATTGAATCTGTCGCTCCCTTTAAACAGACATTGCCGCACTGGGTGATCCCAGGATTTTGGGTGCTCATTCCCTTTTATGCTTTGTTTTTCGGTTTTTGTCTGGGAGATGTCGGATATGGTAT
>CAZBDM010000412.1:935-3719 GCA_964490675.1 uncultured Oligoflexales bacterium | reverse complement strand
TCGACGTGAAGCGACTCTCTGAAAAATTAAATGCTGCTCTGGCGGTTTTACTTTCAGTTGTTTTACCGTTGGTCATAGCACTGACTCCTGTGGCGAACCAGCTTCTTGCCTCAAAAAAAGGTGATCCTGGACCACTTAAAGAAGTTAGTCTGTGGCCCTATCTTGCTGATTATATCGAGCGCCAAAATCTCCTCGCCACGCAACCTGCGAAAAACCTTCCTGAGCACTGTAAAAGCGCCCCGCAAGTCGCAGGCCTTCGGTGGTTCTGGAGTGCACAAATGCGCTACCACCTCACTGGCCATCCAAGAGTGCTCAACTTCGACTATAACCACTATTCCTACTATTCATTCAGAGATCAAAACCTTAACCTAAAAGGCTGCCCGATAAAGATTTTCGCCAATCGCAAGCATATAGACCATAAAAGACTCAGCCAGTTCTTCACAATTGTTCAAGAAACCCGATTAAATATTCCTTTTCATGAGAAAATGAATATTATGTTGCTCGAAGGCTATTATAAGTAAGAGAGTCCTGCGATGTTGAAACCATCAGAAAAAAGCGATCCTTTCGAAATCTTCACTTCTTGGTTTGACAAAGCTAAGGACTTGAATCTCGATTATCCAGACGCCATGACACTTGCTACAGTTGACTCATCAGGCCAGCCCGATGCGAGAATCGTCCTTCTTAAAGAGTACGACAAAAATGGTTTCGTTTTTTATACTAATCTGACTTCACAAAAGGGCCAGCAGCTGGCAGGTCAACCAAAAGCGAGCCTCTGTTTCTATTGGATGGATTTAGAAAAACAAGTCCGCATCAAAGGTGACGTTGAAATGGTTGATAACGATCTGGCGGACAGCTACTTTGCCAGCCGTCCGAAAAAAAGTCAGATTGGAGCTTGGGCATCAAAGCAGTCTCAAGTCATGGAAGACGCTCTTGCCCTAGAAAAAAGAGTCGCCAGAAAAATGGCAAAATATGGACTAAAAAAAGTACCGCGTCCAGAATTCTGGTCTGGTTACCGGGTCAAACCCTTTCAAATCGAGTTTTGGGAAAACCGGCTGTTTCGCCTCCATGAGCGTTGGCAGTTTAACCGCGCTGAAGACGGGAGCTGGTATAAGCAAAAGCTTTACCCCTAAGACCCTGCGAGTTTTTTAAGCTCTTGCATGCGTTGCTTCTGACTGTCTTTCAGTAGTTTGCCCGCTTCCTTGTTTATCGAAGCTTGTAGACGATCAAAGCACATGCCTGACCACTTGGTTCCCGGCTGATAACGAATACAGGCTTCATAATACGATTCATGCAGCGTCCACAGATTGATTTCTCGCAGGGACTCGGCCACAAGACCAGCATAGAAGAGTGTTTGGCCATAGACTCTGCGGTCTTTCACGTCTTTAAGGACGTCATGTAAAAGCGTCGAAGCGCGCAGATAATGAATGAGATTTTGATCATTGAACTCTTTCGCTTTAGATTTTAAACCTGCTTTGTCGATAACACTTAAGGCAAGGTTAAACTTTTGAGCCGCAGATTTTGGCGCTTTATATCCGGCAGCTTCTTCACTCTTAATCCACGCTTTGATTGCCTTACGCCACTGCTTAACGACCTTGTCCATACTTTCCGGGACCGTGCCAGCATGCATAAGTCGACTCACCAACTCAAGAGCCAGGTGCGGCCTACGTTCTACTCGGATAGCGATAGCGAGAGATTTTTTCGCCCCCTCTGCCCAATCACTGTCACTAAGACGGTTTTTCTTATCAACGAGAGCATGATCGAACTGGTTAAGGGCATTTTCAAATTGCCTCACCGATGCGTAATACTGAGCTTTCTCAAGTTTGCTAAAACCAGTTAAGTTTGGTTCAAAGACCAGATTAAAATCATGACTCCCCTGATCGGAAAGCGAGTGACAGGCTACGCAGTAATTGGTTACGCGCGAAAGAAGCTGCCGGGCTGTGTGACGGTAACCAGTCTTTAAAAGACTTTCGGCAACGATCATGTCTTCGACGAGCTTTCGCGACAGAAACTTGAGACTCGGATCGGTGTTTACCATCTGCTTTTGACTACTGATTTGATGGCCGAAGGTTTTTAGAGCTGCTATCGAAGAATCGATAACTGCTCTGTTTTGTAGGTCGTTAAACCTTCGATCACTTACCAGAAGCGGCATTAATTGCGAAAGTGATTGTGAAAGCCCCCGCATCGGACCACTTAATGAGGACATTTTCTTCTGATCACTCGATTCTTTCTGGGCGTATGATAGCGAGGCTAATAAGTAACTGGCCACTAAAAGAACCTTAAAGACCTTTGAAAACATTACGATCTTCCAATTTGCAATAGGTTAAAGACAGATTGTTGTGTAGTTTCACCACTATGATATAAGACCTTCGCGAAAAAGCCAATGATATCGGCATTCACTGGCGCAGAAGGCGCACGCAGCAAGAATTAGAAAAAGACCGGCCAATGCTCGAAACAATCTTCAAGTTAAAAGAAAAGGGAACCACTCCCACAAGAGAGCTCTACGCTGGACTGACGACTTTTCTGACCATGGCCTACATCGCCTTTGTCAACCCTGCCATCTTATCGAAAGCAGGCATGGATTTTGGAGCGGTATTTGTCGGTACGTGTCTTGCTGCGGCAATGGGAAGCCTTTTAATGGGCTTACTAGCGAATCTCCCCATTGCTCTCGCACCAGGCATGGGACTTAATGCTTTTTTTACTTACACGGTTGTCATCGAAGGTGGCCATAGCTGGCAAACAGCTTTAGGAACTGTGTTTGTTTCTGGGGTGATCTTCACTATTCTT
>CAZBDM010000412.1:0-925 GCA_964490675.1 uncultured Oligoflexales bacterium | reverse complement strand
TAGTATCCTGCCGGTGAGAGAGTGGATTATAAACGCAATCCCTCGCTCTTTAAAGCTTGCTATAGCCAGTGGAATTGGTCTTTTCCTCGCTCTTATTGCACTCAAAAATGCAAGCATTGTCGTCGACCACCCTGCAACTTTATTAACTTTAGGTAACCTTCTTTCACCACAAGCTTTGCTCGCTCTTCTCGGTTTTTTTTTAATCATCGGACTCAGTCACTTTCGTATTCCAGCTGCAATTATCATTAGTATTCTCATCACCAGTGGTCTTGCTATCTTCTTTGATGTTTCCAAATGGTACGGAATCTTCTCTATGCCTCCCTCATTAAGCCCCGTACTTTTTCAGCTAAATATTATGGAATCTCTCAGCTTAGCCTTGATGCCGGTTGTCTTTACCTTTTTATTTGTTGATATCTTCGATACTGCCGGAACCTTAATCGCTGTCTCTCATCGGGCAAGGCTTGTCGATGAGAAAGGACGTATTCTTGGCCTTAAGAAAGCACTATTAGCAGACTCATCGTCAACCTTCCTATGTGCTTTGGTGGGAACATCTCCTACAACAAGCTACATCGAAAGTGTCGCTGGTGTCGATGCCGGAGGACGCACCGGTTTGACGTCTCTCTTTGTTGCACTCTTCTTTCTTGCTTGTTTGTTTGTTTCTCCCCTTGCCCACAGTATTCCAGACTTTGCCACAGCTCCCGCACTTCTTTACGTAGCAACTCTCATGTCAAGGAGTATCGCGCAAATGGATTGGGAAGACATGACGGAGTTTATTCCTGGATTAATCACAGCGATCGCTATGCCTTTTACTTTTTCTATCGCTAACGGCATTGGAATAGGGTTTCTGTGCTACACAGCCATTAAACTGGTCTGCGGAAGATACCGTGAACTCCCCATTCCTGTCGCCATTATCGGCGTTCTCTTC
>CAZBDM010000411.1:0-4790 GCA_964490675.1 uncultured Oligoflexales bacterium | reverse complement strand
CGCACAACATCCGGATCTATTTCCATCTCTTCTGCTGGCGTTGCAAACATCATGTGCAGAAAGTTTTCGCAGTAGCTAAGGTTATTGCGCGGATACATGACCGGCTGCCCGATAGATTTCTTATAAGAGTAAGAAATAATCGTTCTGATCTTGGAAAGAACCCTTGGAATCAGTCTTTCGACGTGTTCAGGATCGTTCGGATCAAGTGAGTCAGGATAGTAAGCTGACATCGAGCAAATCATAGACGAAAGAATGGCCATGGGGTGAGCTGTCGTTGGGTAACCATCGTAAAAGTGCAGCATGTCCTCATGAATCATCGAGTGATAAGTAAGCTCGTGAGAGAATCGTGCTAACTGTTCCTTGTCAGGTAGCTTGCCATTGATCAGTAGATAACTCGTTTCTACGAAGGTAGAATTTTCAGCAAGCTGCTCTATAGGAATACCGCGGTAACGAAGAATACCATTTTCTCCGTCGATATAGGTAATTTTGCTCTCACAGGCACCGGTGCTGCCATACCCCGAGTCTAAAGTGATGAAACCTGTTGTTGGTCTTAGTTTTCTAATGTCGATAGCGGTATCACCTTGACTTCCTTCAATGATAGGAAGTTCAAAAGTATTACCGTCGATCTTAACTTCTGCAATCTTAGTCATTACTACTCCTCACCTGTAAAATCGTCAGTATCCTATCGAAAAACGCCGTTCTAAGCAAATTTCGGGCCTTTATAGACTTTCGTACTAAAAAAATACATGATTCTTCAAAAAAAAGCTTCTCAACAAAATATTCTTTATTAAAACATTACCAAATTTGCTGTCTTGCGTTAGGGTTACGGGACGGCAGAATAGCAACATTTCCATTGAGGTTAGCGTTGAGTAAGAAAAGACTTTTTGTTGTTGATGCGATGGCAATGGCCTTTCGCAATTATCACGCCTTCGGTGCTCGCCCTTTAACCACAGCTAGTGGTTTTCCAACATCAGCCGTTTATGGAAGTGCTAACTTTTTACTCAAGCTGATCGAAACCGAGCGTCCTGATTATTTACTCATTGCCACCGATTCAGCCGGCCCTACTTTTCGCCACGACATCTACCCACCCTACAAAGCCAACCGCGGCGAGATGCCAGAAGACCTGGCGAAGCAAATACCTGTTATATTTAGGCTTTTTGAGGTTCTTGACTGCCCGCTGCTGAAACAAGATGGCCTAGAAGCAGACGACCTCATCGGCAGTCTCGTCAGTCAAAATGCCAGTGAAGAACTCGATTGCTATATTGTCTCCGGTGATAAAGATTTCATGCAGCTGATCAATGACCATACTTTTCTTTACGTTCCTCGCAAAGGTGGCGAAGTGTCTGTCGTTGATAAAAAAGGTGTCTTTGAGAAGTTCGGCTGTAAGCCAAGTCAAGTAATAGACGTTCTTTCTCTGATGGGAGACTCCTCCGATAACGTTCCTGGTGTCGCCGGTATTGGTGAAAAAGGCGCAGCTAAACTCATCTCCACCTACCACTCACTTGAGGGGATTTACGAGAATCTTGAAGAGATCACCAATAAACGTCAGAAAAGTGGTCTCACTGAGAATAAAGACATGGCATTTTTGTCGAGGAATCTTGTCACCATTAAAACGGACTGCGACCTCAGTCTTTCCCTCGATCATGCAGTAATGAATCCAGACGAGGTTCTGGCCAGTGAAGAGCTTTTAAGCTTTTTCGAAGAGTATGAGTTCAGAGGGCTCGTCCAAAAGGTCAGCAAAGCCATTGAATCAGGCAAAGGAAGCTCAAAAGACAGCAAAAAGAAAACAGAAAAACTAACCTACCGTCTGGCAAACAGTAAAGAATCACTGACAGCTTTCGAAGAAGAATTATCCAGCGCTGATATCTTCGCCTTCGATACCGAAACCACCGGCCTCAATATTATTACAGATAAACCGATCGGCTATAGCTTTAGCACTAAAGAACGCAGCGGTTGGTATTTGCCTTTGCTTGACAAGCATCTTGATGGTGTGACGGTCAATGATGTCAAAAAAGTCATCGCCAAACTTCTTGAAGATAAAAGCAAAACGAAAATTGCCCACAACCTTAAATACGATCTTCAGATGACATACAACCTCGGTTTAGAGGTCAATGGGCCCTTCGAGGACACTATGATCGCGGCCTTTATTATCGATTCATCTGGTAGATTTGGCATCGATCACCTCAGCCAGCACTACCTCGGCATCGAAAAGATCCCGACCAGTAAGCTGATTGGTGACAAGGGAGAAACCCCAATGAGTGAGGTGCCTCTCGATCTACTGAGTAAGTACGCCGGTGAAGACGCTGATTGTTGCCTGCGGCTTTATCAAATCTTTAAGCCAACCCTCGAAAATAAAAAATTGTCATCAGTGTACTACGAAGTCGACATGCCACTCGTGCCGATCCTCGCAAAAATGGAACAAACCGGTATATTCGTTGATGCAGAGGTGCTTGATCAGATTTCACAAACCCTCGACCTGAGAGCTAAGGAGCTGGAAACCGAAATCCACAAAATTGCTGGGGAGAGCTTCAACATCAGCTCACCTAAGCAGCTCCAGGTGATTCTCTTTGAGAAGCTGAAGGTCCACGAAGAACTTGGCATCAAGCGCATCAAAAAAACCAAGTCAGGTTACTCCACCGATGTCTCGGTGCTCGAACAATTGTCTGGACACCCGATCGCATCAGCTATTCTTGAGTACCGGCAAGTGACGAAACTTAAAAATACCTACGTTGACACACTACCCCAGTTAATCGAACCCTCTACCAACCGTATTCATACAAGCTTTCACCAAACCGGCACTCAAACGGGCCGCTTAAGTTCTTCTAACCCAAACCTGCAAAACATCCCGATCCGCACGACGATGGGTAAGCAGATTCGCAAAGCATTTTGCGCCATTGATAACAGGCACCTTCTGATTTCAGCTGATTACTCGCAAATTGAACTGCGCATTCTAGCCCACGTCTCTGGAGATGAAAATTTACTCGCTGCCTTTAAGAGTGGCGAAGATATTCACAAAGCGACCGCAGCGACGATGTTTGGCAAGTCGCTCAATGAAGTCGACGATACCGACCGCTCACGCGCCAAAGCGATCAACTACGGTCTCATTTACGGAATGGGACCCCAACGATTATCACGCACCACTGGTGTCAGCTTGAAAGAAGCGAAAGACTTCATTGAAGCTTACTTTGCAAGCTTCCCCAAAATTCGCAACTATATTGACGAAGCCATCGAGTCAGCCCGCGAAACGGGTTATAGTGTAACTTTTACAGGCAGGCGTCGGAAAATCGAAGGGCTCGACCAAAGCGGCGGACTGACAGCTATCAATGCCCAAAACATTGCCGTGAACTCTCCCATCCAAGGAAGTGCTGCAGACTTAATCAAGATTGCCATGAACAAAATCCAAAACCAATTGGAAGAAAAGGGTCTCAAGGCTAAAATGTTACTACAAGTCCATGACGAATTAGTGTTTGAGTGTCCAAAATCTGAAGAAAAAGAGCTCATGCACCTGGTGAAAAGCTGTATGGAATCAGCCATGGACCTGAAAGTACCTATCGAAGTCGACATTGGCTCGGGACACAATTGGTTGGAGGCCCACTAAATGACAAGCGAACAGCACGAGCAACATGAAACCCATGATGAAGATCCCGATTTACCTTTTGGTGGCAAGGTTATGACCCTGTGGGATCATTTGGCAGAACTCCGCACACGACTCGTTCGCTCGCTTCTTGCCGTTTTGGTGTTCTTTGTCATTGCTTTTATCTTTTCAACCCAAATTATTGAGTTTCTCAAGGAGCCTTTGCTCGCCGTTCTGCCAGGATCAAACGGAGACATTCACATTTTCAGTCCAATCGATGCTTTTATCATTAAGCTAAAAGTCGGACTTCTTGTTGGTGTTGTCTTTGCTTGTCCTGTTTGGATTTATCAGTTCTGGAGGTTTATCGAGCCAGCATTATACGCCAACGAACGTAAGTACATCCTTCCTTTTATCTTCGGTTCGACAAGCCTTTTTGCTGCTGGCGTCGGTTTTTGCTACTTTATCATCTTTCCCTTGGCTCTCGAGTTTTTTATCACGATGGGATCGGAGATCGGTACGCCGACCATTGGTCTCAAGGAATACTTTAACCTTCTGCTCATGCTTATACTTGGCTTTGGTATCGTTTTCCAAACTCCTATCGTTTTAATTCTGCTTGCTGTCCTTGAACTCGTTTCTTCCAAAGCGCTTTCTGAATACCGACGCTTGGTTCTCGTCATCATTCTTATCGTCGGTGCTGCCTTAACACCGCCTGATCCCATGTCGCAGATTGGTTTGGCGATTCCGATGTATTTGATGTACGAGATGTCGATCATTATTATCAGGATGGTGGAAAAGAATCGCGAAAAGAATAAGGCAGCTGCCGCATGAGGCTTTTGATCTGGCTTAACATCATCGTGTTAAGCCAACTTCTTGTCAATTTCTCACTATTTGCTGCGACCAAGTTGCAAGGCACTAAGAGCAAAGATCCCGTCGAAATAAGAAACAATACCTGGTCCTTTGGCCTTTCTGGCGTGCGTCATCAATTAAAAGCAGGCGATGGAAACGAACTTGTCGGCAACAGCTTTCAAGCTTCAATCGGCCGTGGTTATATTACCGAGAAATGGTTTCTCGTCGGCTCCTTCGACATCATCATGGGCCCTTACGAACCCTCACGCCGCAAACAACTGGATGTTGAGTTTGAAGGTACAGGTTTCTCCGCTCTGTGGGGGTATAACGCCCAAGAAAAAAACCTCCGCACTAAAGAAGGGGCTCACGG
>CAZBDM010000410.1:3782-4821 GCA_964490675.1 uncultured Oligoflexales bacterium | reverse complement strand
GTGAGGGGGCCGCAAACCGTTGCTGCCCAATACTTTATAGTGCGTCAGCCCTGGTCTTCTAGGCGGTCACGCAAGGAGGTGATTTTTCAACGACAACTAGGTATCTGAAATCATTACAGGCTTCGGAAATGCTTAATATTTATACAGATTAGTTGACTAGTTGGCTAATTTTTGATACTATTCGCCACGGTTTAGGGACAAAGGTTAATTTTCTCCTTTTCTCCGCAACGGCGTGATCAGCTTCCCGTTCATTTTTGTAGCTGCTCCCACTGCAACGCGCCGAAAGCTACCACAAAGATTTCTACTAACTCGTTCTTGGGGAATCAACATGCGTTTTAAAGTCGGTGATAAAGCTGTGTATCCTTCACATGGTCTAACGATCATTAAAGGAGTTGAGTCAAAAGAGGTGGCAGGTAGTAAGCAGGACTTTTACGTTCTGCAGATCGTTTCTTCAGGTGCCACACTTATGGTTCCAACGACTGCTTGTGAAAGAGCAGGAATGCGCGGACTCATCACGGACGACGAAGTTGCTGAAGTTTACACCATCCTCAGAAGCCCCGGTAAAGTCTCTCAGCGAACTTGGAATAGGCGCTGCAGGGAATTTAATGAAAAGTTAAGGTCAGGCTCTGTTACCGAAGTAGCGGAAGTGCTTCGAGATCTTTGGGCTCTGCAAAACACCAAGGGCCTGTCCGATGGCGAAAAGAAAATGCTCGAAAAAGCTAGAAGTCTTATTGTATCAGAAATAAGTGCAGCAAGGACTGAAACGCCAGGAGACGTCGAGGCTGAAATTAATCAATTATTGATGCCTCACTAACGTATTTCGATAACAGCTTTTACGGTCCCGCTCTGACGGGGCCTTTTTTTATTGGGAATGTTATGAAAATTATCAACGTTATGGCCGCAAGTGTTGATGGATGTATTGCGAGTGATCCGCTGGAAACCGATGCGAGTCGTCATACTTATGGTTTTACCAATGCCGATGACCAAGCCCACGTAAGAAATATGCTGACAAAAGCAGACGCTGTCATTACTGGAGCAA
>CAZBDM010000410.1:316-3772 GCA_964490675.1 uncultured Oligoflexales bacterium | reverse complement strand
TGACAAGGGTCTTTACCCAACCTGGTGCGTATTTAGTCAGCGCGGGCTAGAACCCGAGCTTGAGTTTTACACACAACATCACGTTCCGCGAGTTATTGTCTCAGAACGAAAGATCGCATCCTTTCCAGCTCAGGAAAACCTTGAAAACTTTACCTACGAGAGTAAGCCGCCTGCTGCAGCGCTGCTTTCTTTTTTAAAGAACAAAACTGACATAGAAACGATACTTCTCTTTGGTGGTGGTCATATAAATAAAATTTTTTACCAGGAGCATTTGGTAGATGAGCTAAGTCTCACTGTTTCCCCTGTTATTATCGCAAAAGATGGTGCAGCAAAACTCGTAAATCCTTCTCTCGATCTGCCCGTTAGGTTAATTCTGACTTCTTCACAGGTCATTGGAAATCATGTATTCTTATCCTATGCCATCCAAGATGATTAGATTCATTTGAGAAGACAACTGAGCTAAATAGCGTGATTTTTTTCGCTGTTTTTTGATAGTTGCTACAGAGGACCTGATGACCTTACGGATAAGAACCAATGTTGCTTCGCTTAATGCACAGCGTCATCTTCTGAACACTTCCCATCAAGTTAGAAAGCATTCGGAGCGCTTAGCTTCCGGGCATAGAATCAACAAAGCAGCTGACGATGCTGCTGGTTTGGCTATTTCTGAAGGCCTGCGCGCTGATGTAAGATCTCTTCATCAAGCGAGAAGAAATGCAAACGATGGTGTTTCTCTCATCCAAGTAGCTGAGGGCGGGCTCGAGGAAATCACCAATATTATGATTAGGCTTCGCGAACTCGCCATTCAAGGTGCTT
The DNA here is from genome assembly GCA_964490675.1 of uncultured Oligoflexales bacterium. GTDB lineage: Bacteria > Bdellovibrionota_B > Oligoflexia > Oligoflexales > JAWKNZ01 > CAZBDM01. The sequence goes on along the minus strand of CAZBDM010000410.1, from coordinate 2,959 downwards.
CGGATACCATCGGAAATCGCGAAAGAGAGTATCTAAATCGCGAGTTTTTGGCGCTTAAAGATGAAATCGACCGGATTTCTCTCGGTACGGAATACAACGGTACACGTCTTTTAACAGGGACTACTGAACTACCAGAGGTTCTCATGGAAGATCACAGTATGCCACCCTTTGAAATTCAAGTTGATAAGACTTACGATTTGCAAACGGATTCATTAGAGGTTCCCAATCCTCTCAACATCATCCGTCTTGATTTCACTAGAATGAACGCCTTGACGGAAGGTGAGGGATCTCTCGAGCTTGGAAACTCAAGGAATGAAGACGGCACACGCGTAGATACTAAAGCGGCAGCTCAAATTTCAGTAAATCGACTTGATGATGCTTTACAAAAAGTTGGCGACTACCGTGCTAGCCTCGGTGCAATGCAAAATCGCCTCGAAAGCACCGACAATAACCTCGCTATTCGCATTGAAAGTCTCGATTCTGCAAGATCCAGAATTAGGGACGCCGATTTTGCTACGGAAACCTCTCAATATACGCAACAAAATATCCTTTATCAGGCCGGAGCGTCAGTGCTCACCCAAGCAAACCAATTACCACAAGTAGCCTTACAACTTCTTCAGGGTTAAAAGACCCCTAGCCTTTTTAAAGAAAAATGAGCTCTCATTAACCTCCTGAAACATTTAGGTAATTAGCCATAGTTACTGAGCTCTCTAAAGATTGATCAAGTATTGTCCGAATAATACAAAAGGAACGATGTATCTTAAGGGTTGGAGAGTTGTAGTGGTTGATTTTGCTGTGTCGATAAAATTCCCAAAAATTTTAATGACTTTCGCTGGCGTGAGTTTCGCTCTTGCCTGCTCAGGTGGTGCCAAGCCTCCGCCGAGCAGTACCCCTTCACAAACCGGGTGTACCACCCAGACTCAGCAGGTTCAGCAGCCACAATCTGCTTTTCCTCAACAAACAACAACCGGTGGAATGGCCACCGGAGCTGCAGGGACGCAAGGAACTGTTGCAAATACAGGCACTACAGGTCAAAACACAGGCGCAGGTACGACAGGTCAAAACACAGGCGCGGGCACGACAGGTCTCGGTCTCCAGACTCAAACCCAACAACCAACGGGTGGAGTAACTGGTCAGACGGGCACAACAGGTCAAACAGGGGCTCTTCCTACGGGAACCACAGGGAATGTTGGAACGACAGCTCTACCAGGGCAAACTTCACAGATTCAGACGGCTTCCAGTAACACGGTTACCGATCCTTGCGCGAGTCAGGTTCCGCAAAATCCATCACAGTTCAGTAATCAAAGTACCAATTCGTCAGGTAGCGAGTTCGGTGCTAACTCGGTGACTTCGACAGTCACTTACGGTGCTAATGTTGGTAACAAAGTTCTTCAAAGAAGCGTTACGGCTTGTCTGACAGAAGGTGGTTTTTTCGATCGCCAAGCCGACTTTGATCGCCTCGCAGAACTTTCTGCAGACGATCTTGAAGCCGACGATAGCTTTAAAGCATGTGCCCGCGAAGGCGATTGTCCTACATACGAATCTCGTCTTGAGCTTGATTGTATCGCTGCAGATCAGTTCAGATTGTTTCAGGATGATCCTAAAAAATGTACGAGAGAGGATATCGAATCCTACTATCAAAATTACTCGCAAGTGAAAACGGCCATCGCAAACTTCTTTAACGGCTACTCAGAGCAGAAAAATATAACCGTCAAGTTTGACCAATGTATCTTCTGTGAAAAAGGTTCAAATGCAGAGCCTTGTCTTCTCAAACGACAAGATGGAGACGTCGTTCCACCAAACGACACGATTAAGGTTTTTGCAGTTATCATCGACACGACTGGTGGTAAGCAAACGGTAACCAAGTTCGGCTCTGACGATTTCGGCCTTCTTTGGCCGGACAAAACTCAATAAGTTTTTGTCTCACAAATGCAACGTCTAATCAGTAAGCTCAAATCAATACAATGCGCTGTGCTGATTTTTTTATTGGTTTTGTCTTCAAATAAATCCTATTCACTTACTCAACGCAGCAACTCAAGCTCGATCACCTGCAAAAGAATAACGAAAGATAACCAATCCTATAAGCATTGCATCTCACTTTTTAAAAGACTCAAAAGTAGAATTTCTTCGGAGTCCTTGAAAAATGATAAAGCTTTTCTCAAAGTTTCAAAAACCTGTGGTCCGCAAAATACAAGTAAAGGCTATGACAGATGGATCGCAATAAAACAAAAGTATATATGTATTTTGGATTACATTGATGAAAGAAAGTTCTATAACAAACTGAAAATGCAGCATCCTAAATTTCATAAACAATGCTTGAATTTTCCTTCACAGATAGCCAAGCAAATGACAAATGATGCCAAGAAGTCGAAAAATAAAGAGATGCTTGCAATGGCAGTCGCATACTCCAAAGAAATTAAACATATGAAGAGCTATCAGAAAATGAAAGTTGCGACTAATTGTGTTCTCCAGTTTAAAGCTAAGGTTTTCAACAGTGAGAAAAAATACATAGAGTTCTCCGATAAGGGTTTTCACGTCAATTCTTTAGCAAAACGCTGTGATAGCCAATCCTACGGTGTGGATAAAAAATATTTCAAAAACTGTATGTCCGAATCAAAGACACTCGTCGACAATCTGGCGATA
>CAZBDM010000410.1:0-306 GCA_964490675.1 uncultured Oligoflexales bacterium | reverse complement strand
GGCGATAAAAAAGAAAGACTTACTTAAAGGTGATCCGTCTTTGGCGGATAAAATCAACTGGGCAATCGTCACTTCTGAGGACTACTATGGCTATGATCCTCATGATATTAAATTCTTTATCGAAGCAATGGATCCAAATCACAAGTTTCAAAATTCGAGTGAAAATCTTTCGACTGAGGTGGCAGTCGAAAGCGGCAAAGTCGATGCATTACTAAAGAAGGAGTTTAGTAATCAGGTCATATCTAGTCTTATGGCCCTATACATAAAGCCTTGCTACGAGAAACATCTTCAGGGGAGTCCGACCGC
>CAZBDM010000409.1:2096-4832 GCA_964490675.1 uncultured Oligoflexales bacterium | reverse complement strand
CTTCCGAGGCTGAGGCGTTCGCTTTGCGGAAAACGCACTCGGATATCATACTCCTCACCACCTTCCCTGTAGGGTCCAGCCACCTCACCTTCTATGAGTCCTCTTAAGGTGCGTCCAACACTTTGAGAATCGAGAGCGAAGGCAGTGGTACGTTGTCTGTCGACATAAATTTGCAGTTCTGATCGACCTGGTTTGAGATTTGAGTCGAAATTGGTAGCCGTTGGGACTGCCGATGGACCATCGGTCATGATGCGTTGAGAGATGCGGTACAGCTGATCGATTTCAGCGCCTTCGATCACTGCCTGGATGGGTTTACCGGGGCCGCCACCGCGGCCAGGTCTTCCAACACTTAAAGAAAGCCCCTGACGTCGTGCGAAGTTATCTAGATGTCCTCTAATCTCTGCGCGCATCTGAGAGGTTGTCTTTTGACGTTGTCCTTCTGGAGCGAGAGCAATGTAGAGTGAGGCGACATTGCTATCCTTTAGATCGTTACCGACTCTCACCGAAGTCTTAACGACTTCTGGAAGAGTTTGTAAGTAACTGTCTATTTGTTCGGCTAATTCATTGGTCGCTTGTATGACTGTTCCAGGAGGTGCTTCAATGGCGACCTCGATTTCACCGCTGTCGTCTTCTGGAAGAAAGGTAAATCCTAATTTCGGCACTAACGATAAGCTGGCAAAAAACATCACAGCGGCAGCGACAATAACAAGTGATGGTCGATACATGGCGATCTTTAATATACGATCTAAAGACCTTAGAAAAAGGTGGCCGATGGAGTTTGTGAAACGAAGGAGAAGAAAGGGTTTTTTGTTTTTGTCTTTCTCGTCCCGTGACACCATAAGGGCGGAAAGAGTCGGGGCGACCGTTAAGGCGTCGACGGTACTTAAGACAACACAAAGACAAACAGTAAGTGCAAAAGCTGCGAAAAACTTACCGACGACTCCTGGAATAAAAGCAACTGGAATAAATGTGGCTAAGACAGTCACTGAAGTCGCGATAACGGCGATAAAGACTTCGCGCGTCCCTTCATAAGCGGCTTTTTTGGGAGCCATACCTTTTTCCACTTTCGACCAAATGTTTTCGCGTACAACTATCGCGTCATCCAGAAGCAGGCCGACCGCGAGTGTGAGACCTAAGAGAGTCATAATATTTAGGGTGAATCCCGCCATCCATAGAGCAAAAAACGATGTGATGATCACCGTTGGTAAAGAGATCCCTGTAATAAAAGTACTTTGGAAAGAGCCGAGAAAAAAGAAAACAACGATGACTGCTAAAAGCGCCGCGATAACTAGCGTTTCGACGACATCGTTGACACTCATTCGAATACGTCGGGAGTTATCGAATACGGTTTTAACTTGCCAGCCTGTGTCAAGGCTCTGATTAATTTTAATAAGCTGTGTATTAAGTTCATCGGCGACATCAACGGTGTTTGCATCTGATTCTTTCTTAACTTCAAACATTACGACAGGCTTAGCATCAAGGCGCGCATAGCTTTCTCTCTCTTTGAGTGCGTCATTGACATCTGCCACATCACCGACTGTGATGGCACGTCCACCGGGTAGGACTTTTACAACGGTATGAGAAATATCTGAGACGCGATGGTATTCTCCAATGAGTCGAATGGAGCGCGCCTCTGGATCTTCCGTCAACGAGCCTGCTGGTACGTTGACGTTGGATCTTCTTATGGCGTCAGACACTTGTGTGGGGGTTAACTTCCAGAGCAGCATCGATTTGCGATTTAAATCAACGTGAATTTCTCGCTCCCGGCCCCCGAAAATATTTACCTGTCCCACCCCTTCGATCTGCTGGAGTAGGGGTTTAATACGATTTTCCGCTTGGTCTCGCAATGCCGCTTCGGAGATCTGCTCAGGGGCCGTTAATGCAAGTTGTAGAATTGGTCGATCAGCAAAGTCGAGCCTTTGCAAGAGAGGGGCTTCGGTTTCATCTGGCAGTTTGTTGCCGATACGTGACACTTTATCTCTAACGTCTGCGAGGGCTTTACTTGGATCCTTACTGAGTTCGAACTCGACAACAACCTGTGAGATCCCTTCCCGAGAAGTTGATACAATCCTTTCGATTCCGCCGACTTGATTAACTTCCTCTTCGATCGGCTTCGAAACAAGAGTCTCGACTTCTTCCGGTCCTGCCCCCGGGTATTGTGTGGTGATGGTAATGACTGGAGGTTGTATGTCGGGATATTGATCGACACCGATGTTTAAGTATCCAATGATGCCTAAGACAACGAGGAACACCTCGATCATGAGCAGGAAGATCGGTCTTTCAATGAAGACTTTGATGAATCCCATGTGGCTTCCTTTGTTTCAGCAATCGTTTGACTCAGATGATGAGTTGAAACCCAACATCCCAGTGCATGTATAGCCGGTTCCATGCGAGTCCTGAGCTCAAAAACCACCGTGCCTGTGCAACTTGCCATCTGCCTCTTACGCCCACTGTTTCCGAAAAGCGAAAGTCGACGATGCTATCACTTTCTTCTTCACCGAATTGTCGGATGACTTGCAGCATACCACCGATATCGGCCGCTATCGTCCAGTCTTCGACAAACGTGGTCGACCATTGCATGGCCACGGCCCCCGAGGTGATGCTGTGGCCAAGAGTTTTTTCTGTTTCTTCAACACCACGGCGTTTGATTTGCCTTTGTCCGTAAGCGTGAGAGACGCCAAGTCCGAGCGCCATTTGCTGGTCGGGGCTGAGTTTCCAAAAATAAGGTCGAATGTC
>CAZBDM010000409.1:0-2082 GCA_964490675.1 uncultured Oligoflexales bacterium | reverse complement strand
GCCATAAGATTTCTGTCTTGTGTGGCGAAGCTATCGTCATCTTTTTCAAGTTGGTAAGTGGTCGGTAAAGCGAGTCCGATGTAGGGCTCAATGGCCAAAGCAGGAACGCTTCTCTTACGTTCTTCTTGTTGGGCTTTGATATCTATCTCTAGAAGGGCAGCGAGGCGTTTTTTTTGCGGCTCGCTCATGACAGGTTCAGTGATTTTCTGAGGCTTTGACGGCTGTTTCGAGGTTTTAACTGTGTTTTTTTTCGGCGTGATCGATTTTGTTTTTGAAGAGTCGCTGACGATGGCCTTTTTTTGTATAGATTTTTTCGGCGGTGGAGTCGTGACATCGTTGCCGAGAACGCGGTCGGCTTTGTTCAACAGTTCGTCGATATCACTAGCTGAGCACAAGGTACTCCAGAGCAGAAAGCTTGAAAAAAATAACGATAAGAAGCTGAGGATTGACAAAGTCTTTCACTCCTAAAAAGATTCCTCGCAAAGATGCAAGTCGACTGGAAAACGCTGGAGCTATTAAACACGATGGGAAGATTTTTTTCTACAATTGTGATACTTATGAACGAAGATAAATACTGATCAAACCCACTATAGCTGGTTTATGAGGACTTTCTTCAATGATCTTTTCAGCTTGGTTGTATAGATTTTTCTTAGCAACTCTTTTTGTAAGCATGATGGTGTTTAGCCAGTGTGCACCAGAACCTTCTTCAGAAGATCTTGAGAGAGAGAAAGTCAGACGTGCCGAAGCAAGACTCCAGAAAGCATCTGGCGAATATATTGGTTTTGTCGAGATTGACGATTTATCGGCTGTTCCAGTGACTCTTAGCAATCGCGTTTTGCGCAACCCTGGATCGGGAAGTGATCAACCGACTCTTCGTAGTGAGCTGCGCGTTGGTTTTTTTGGTGGAGCCTTGCTTTCGACGACTCAAACGAGTTTTGATCAAGGTTCGGGAGAATTTTCAGCTGTTTTTCAGGGGGCCGGGCGATCTCAGGGTTTGCAAGCAAGCGCCGGCGGTGACGTTGCTGTCGAGTTGCGTGCCCGCATCGCGGAAGATGGTATCAGCGTGGTTGAATTGGATACCGCTTCTGGGCGTTTTCGCGTCTTTTTAGAGCAGGGCGACCGTGATGCTTTTTTACAAACGATCAGTGAGTACGATTTTCTCATCGATTCTGATGCGGAAGAAGAAATAGCAGCCGGAGTATTGACTCTCAAACCACTGTTTGAAAATAGAGCAACGCCTTCTGGATACGACTTACCCGTGCAACCCTCTCTTCAGGCATCTTTAAGCTTCTTCAGCTCGGGCTCAACTCGTAACGAGGCGGAATCGGTGTTCTACGACCCCATCAGAGGGGTTCTTGAGGTCGTCTTTTCGAAAGATTCACGTATGGTCTTCAGACAAGTCTACCTTGATCGCAGCTTGACTCTTTTAGAAATGGGTCGAACGACACCAGAATTAGGAGCGGGGTCGTTGGTCTTTGCTGGTAACGAGATTGCCGCACTGCGAGCCAGTCGCAGCGACAGCGATATTGGTAAGAAGCGACCAGAAAGTCCTCCTGAGTATTTTTATGGTGACTACAGACCTCAGCCTAATGGACCCAGCTATCAAATGATCGCCCAGATTCAGCAGACCGGTGATGAACAAGAAAACAATGCAGATGGTCCCTTTAAAGACTTTCCCGAACTCCGCATGAGCTTTTATGTCTGTCGAGAAGATACCCTTCTCGCTAAAAAGATTCTCGATAGTTATAGCTTCGAAGCGCTTCAGAAAGTTGTAAGGTTTCGTGATGTCGCAACGAATCAACCAAGCGAGCGCGATGTCGAGTTAAATATTGAAGGCGATTGGCAGCGTCTTTCGGGGCGATTCTTATCGCAGCAATCTTCCAGCAACCAAGCTTATACGAGCATTTCTTTAAAAGCCGCAAAGTCAGCTCTAGCTAGAAACGGCTGTCGTCTGGTGTTTAAAGAAGATGACAGATCTTCCAGAAAGACTGGTGGATTTAGTTATTTTGGATTCGCTCATCAGCTTGGCAAGTCATCTAAGATCCCCCTAAAGGTCGATTTTTTTCCTCGTCGCGACTCGCA